>JBDUES010000187.1:0-7508 GCA_040297625.1 Candidatus Nitrosocosmicus sp.
GCACAACAGGTTCAGGAAACTATTCACACGATATGAAAAGAAGGTCGAGAACTATCTTGGATTGGTACAGTTCTCTTGTTGCATAATCATATATAGAAAGATAATTTTGGGATAGGCTCTAAATATACATGACTATTTCTACTTACATTTTCAAATACTGTCTTCAAATTAATCTTCAATCTTAAAGTATAAACATCAATAATAAAAAAATAATATTGTCTTTCTGGTCCTCAAAAACTTTTAGCGGTGACAATATTTTCTTATCTTTTGAAAAGTTTTAGGGCTCTATCCATTGTTTTTGATTCTTTTAAAATATTTGTCCAAAATATTTTGTTCTGAATGCTTTTAATGATACTCATCAAATAAATATCATTTAAAATGGTTTACTACATTTAAAATGAGGATATAAACATTTTTGTTGTATAACATAATATTACACTGCGTAATATATATAAATACGGCATATAATTGAATGATATGAAAAAAAGAAAACATATAATAAAATTAAAAATAATTGAAAACTCTCAGCATATAAGACACATAAAGAAAAAATCTAATTCTTATTTAAGATAGATCAAAGAGAGATAAAAATATAGATGATATATATGCGCTCATATGTAAACGAATCAAAAAATTATCCAATCCATTTTGTTAATGCATTTGATGAACTAAATGATAATTATAGGAATTTATTCAATCTTTCACATATTGATAAATTTCTTTCTTTTGCAGATAAAAAAAATATTTGCATTGTAAATAAATCCACGCAAAATAACTTTTTATATTATCTTATTGCAAATGTGTGTCTCTACTACAATAAAAATGAAAATAAAGAAAGACATAAAACGATAATGGTAGATGCAGGAAATGGAAATAATTTACAATACCTATATTTAAATATAATCAATAGAGTATCAGCAGATGATGATGCTCTATTTAATATTGATGATATTTTAAATAGTATAATAATAGCAAGAGCATTTACATTTTGTCAATTAGCAAATATTATTATTGAAGAAATTCCAAAACTAATACAAAAGTTAGATGGCAAATTACAAATAATTATTCTAGATTTATTGAACACATTATTCCCATCATCACCATCATCCTCTTATTTAAATAAAAAAATCGATTATAAAGAATCAGAACGTTTCATTTACAATAGTGATTTCAAGTATAAGATAAAACTTTTAGAAGAAATGATAGATAGATTAATTCAAATCTCTAGCAGAAATTTTGTAATTTTATCTTATAATACCAATAACAAATTATTAGAGAACAAAAATATAATTTCTAAATTTAAGAATGTAATAGAGATAAATAATCCATATAACAAAAACATTGAAAAGATAAAAAACGATAATGGACTACTAACACAAATAAAAATAAAATCAAAAAACAACAATAATAATAATAATAGAACAATTTCCATAAAAGAAAGGTGTAGTCCACATAATAAATCAAAAATTATGGAGATTATGTAAATAATGGGTCGCACCATTCCTTCTTTTAGAATATTGATTGAAATAGAAAAATTAGAATGGCTTTCTTTTAGAAAACATCTAAATAAGGAAGATAAAAAAATGTTTAATAAACTATTTTCTATTCCAAAACTATATTGTCATTCCTTATCTAATTTATCAAAACCAATAATAATCGAATCCATTATCCTGATTCTTCTATTTTATAATTTTAAGATATTAAGAACAATTATAAAAACATCTCCAATAAAGGTAAGAAATAAAGATGATAATACAGGACAAAATATATTTGAGAATTACTCCCTAGTAGATAAACGACAACTAGGAAAAGCAAAAACTGAGGAGGACAATAAGAAAGATGATAGTAATAAGGTTATCGAAGATTGGAAAAAATTTGTAGATTGTCTAAATAATGATGATAAACATATTTTTATAACTATGATTAAAAATTGCTATGACAATTATAACAAATCCATAAATGCAAATATTAAAGAAAAATCACAATCCTGTTTGACTAGAACGATCTCATTATTTATGGCATTAATTCTATATCAACAAAAGCAAATCAATTTAATAAAATCTAAACAAAGTTTTTTTGAATAAATCCTTCTGAATCATCTTTTTAGATATGACAGCAGCAAATACTACTACTGTTGGTTATTTATTGGATATTTATCATCTAAATGATAAAGCAATTTTATGGATACAAGAAAAAGATGGGAACGTAAAAAGACTAGAATATATTTGGTCTCCATCTATTTATATTGCATCTGATACAAAGTCAGAATTAACATCTTTATTAACAAACAATAGTCAAATTTTATCTTTTATTAAAGAATATGAATTTGAAAATAAGTTTGAATATCCTTCTGATCAGAATAAAAAAGAAGTTTTAAAATTAACAGTAAATGATTCATCTCAAATAGTTAATTTAGCAAAAAACATTGAAAATCTTTGCAAGAGGTTTGGACATTATAGATTATATAACGTAGATATTTCTCCTGAGCAGGCTTTTTTATTTGAAAAAGATATTTATCCACTTGGATTTTATAATGCGATAGAAAAACTGTCAGAATTCAATAATCGGTATTTTGAAATAAATATCGCCAATAATGATGATAACATATCTTCTTTTGATTATTCTATTCCCAAATTTAGAACACTAGCTTTTAATATTGTTTTAGAAAAAAAAATTATTTTTAACAATCTTGATAATAGGATTCTGGCAATTAATGTTAAAATACGGGATAATGATGAGAAAGAAAAAGAAGAATTTTCAATATCAAAAGACAGCGAACTTGAAACAATTTTGGAATTTGTATATGAGATTAACAAAATAGATCCTGATATTATTTTAACTAAAGGTGGAGATCAACTTCTATTTCCACATTTATTATATAGGGCAAAAATCAACAATATTGAGCCTCAACTAATAAAAAATTTAAACAGAGAACCAAATCAAGATTTTTTACAAAAAAAATTCAAATATTTTTTAAAAAATACTTTATCTTCATCAGATACTACTACTACTACTTCAACCTTATCGTCTTCGTTTATATCTTATGGTCGAGTTCATTTCCGGCCTAGTCCATTTTATTTGTATGGACGAATTCATATAGATGCAGAAACATCATTTATCTATAAAGAAACTGGATTAGATGGCCTTTCTGAAATATCAAGAATTTGCAGAATTCCTATGCAAATAGCTTCAAGATCTACCATAGGAAAATGTCTTAGCAGTCTATATTTTTATAATGCAGAAAAAAAAGAAATACTAATTCCTTGGAAGCCCATTACATCAGAAATTTTTAAAACATTTACAGATTTATTAAATGCAGATAAAGGTGGATATATTTTTGAATCAAAACCAGGAGTATATGAAAAAGTAGCAGAATTTGATTTTGTATCACTTTATCCCAACATAATGCTGAAAAAAAACATTTCTTCTGAAACTATAAACTGTGATTGTTTTTATTCATACAACCAAGATTCAGACAATAAAGTTCCAGGGCTTGAACATCTCTATCGTATTTGCAAAAAAAGAATGGGAATAGTTCCATTATCTTTGAAGATAGTATTAGACAGAAGAGCGGAATATAAAAAAAGAAAAAATAGTTCTATATGTCAAATAAATATTAAATTAAAAAAATGCTATGATAATAGACAAGCAGCATTAAAATGGATTCTTGTTACATCCTTTGGATATCTAGGATTTAATAACTCCAAATTTGGACGAATTGATGCGCATATTGCTGTATGTGCTTTTGCTAGAGATATTTTGTTAAAAACGTCAAAAATTGCCGAAAGTCATGGATTTGAAATAATACATGGCATAGTAGATTCTATTTGGGTCAAAAGAAATATAATTGAAAATATCAATGAATACTATAATAACAAAAACTTTGAAGATCTCAAAAAAGATATCGAAGATCAAACTGGTTTTTCTATCTCTTTTGAGGGCATATACAAATGGATTGTATTTGATTCTTCGAAAATCAATCCAGACCTGCCTGCATTAAACAGATATTTTGGTATCTTTGATAATGGGGAGATAAAAGTTCGAGGTATAGAAACAAGGCAACATGATACTCCACCACTATTTATAAAATTTCAAGGTGAACTATTAAAGACCATGTCTAATTTCAGCGATATTAATGGTATCAAACAAAGGTTATCTTCTCTAGAAAAGATATATAATAAATACAAAATTTTAGTTTCGTCTAGAAAGGTTTCTTATTCCGATCTTGTATTTACTAAAAGAATTTCTAAAAATAGTGATGAATATTCTAATAGAAAAACAATTGAAAATTGTGTTATCAAAATATTGTCAAATAGTGGCAAGTCGTTATATGCAGGAGAGGAAATCAAATATATTATAACTGACTTTTATAGTAAAAATCACTTAAAAAGAGCTATGCCTATAGAATTAGTCGAAGATTTGAATCCTAACTATGATATTACAAGATATTGTAAACTGTTATATGATAGTTATAACTCTATAATTAAATATTTTAAATAGACTGCATTTTTGTGCGAAATACTGAGCCTATCCAAAATTATTTTCTATACATAGTGATACTAAATGGTAACTATACCAAACCAAGATAGTTCTCAACCTTTTTTTCATATCTTGTTAATAGTTTTCTGAACCTATTATGTCATGAATTTGTTCTCTATACAACCCATCATGTTCTATTAAAATCGTCAATTATGCCATTCATTGAAAATTGATAAATTAAATCATCGTCAACAAAAAAGATATACTAGACCTAGATATCAATAGGGATACTATTATAATGATGGTATTTATGCAGAGTGTAGCTAATAATACGCCTACAAAATACAGCTATTACTACAATTCAATGTTTGAAGAATTCAGTTTTATATAAAAAATGATATATTTTGATAATAAATCAAATAATTGAATTGGATCTATTTGACTACACTTCTCAATCCGAATCAACAAAGCACATATGTAAAAGATAAAACATATGAAAAAATAATTAGCAATTGGGCTGAATTTATTAACTGTTATCTGATGAAGACAACAGATATTATTTAAAACCATGCATCAATGTTATTGTAAATATCAAGATTCAATAAAGTCTGATAGAAAATCAGACTTTGGATTAAACACAGGATTGTTAATGTCGATATTAATAGAACAGCAAATACAGATGGATAAATTAATTGAATGAAGAATATTCTAAGAATTAATTTCTCTCTTTTAATATATTATTAACAATTTGTTTCAAAAATTATAATTAATCTATCGATCACGAGTTAAAACTCAATGACAAAAATATACTTTTGTATCCTATCCTATATCAATATGGCGGTTTAGTTTATCGAAACACAATAATTTCTCATGATTATTTTTATGGATGTCTAAAAATATCGTTAATCTTAATATATGCTCTATACAAGGTGCTTTCTGTTTATCATCCTTAAAGTAAATAGAATGTAGACTTGAAAATTATGTCAGGTGAACAGTCCTTAAGTATGTCATTCAAATGAAAAAACTCCATTTAAAAGAACAAGTCAATTATCTACCTTGTATTGTATCTTTGCTAGAGGAATTAACTTGGTATACTATGTAAATAATAAAATAAAAAAATTAAAAAAGAGATGGTTTGATCAGCTAAGAAAGTCAAACGAGATTCTGTAGAATTTGGGGGTTCCTATCAAGTCGGTAGGTCTTTCCTGTAGGTTGAATAGTGTTGTTTGTCCAGAACCCAAGTTTGAAGGTATGGGAAATCCTTGTGTCAAGCCGATAATGTTACCTTGTGCGTGATACAGATGCCATGTTAATCCCACATTGTTAATGGGGTTTGTTGCTATGTTTTGAGCTTCGCCATTTAATATCCAGTTACCAAAATTATCTTTTGTTGTTTGTATAAACAATATTTTGAAATTATTGTTGGCAAATATACATTCCTGATCTCTAATTTGTCTACACATCTGCTCTGTATCAAGTTGAATTAGAGCATTTGATGGTTGCTGAGAAACTTGTTGACGAACTATAGGATTTGTTATATACCATTAAGCAAAAGTTACCAAACATCTCTTAACAAATAGTTCCTCATATTAAGATTGAATCTTTTTGTTCTGAAATATATGGCTATTTTGTTTTTAAAATCTTCAAATGATGGATAATATTGTAGAACAAATAGATCTCGTTTAGCTATGTTCCATACTTCTTCCATTACCATAAACTCTGTTGATGCTGTTGGAAGATATACTGGGATTAGAGTATCTTTGTTTTCTTCAAAATATTTGATCACCCTATTTGATTTGTAATGAGGCGATGCCTTATCCAGAAAAGATAACATTTTGGAAATTTGGTATGTATTTTCTTTAGGTATCAAGAAATGTCTCACCGTTGAATTTATCGTACTGTCTGTGAACAACTGTTTATTTCCTTCTATGCTTACTGCTCCAAAAATACAGGAATGTTGATGTGCGAGCCTGTCACTCTGACTATAGGCCTTTTCTCTTGATCTATCCAAAAAACCCGCCTTACAAGAGTATCGTAAAAGAAAAATGATTCATCAAGGGATACTACTGTAAATCCTTTTTTCTTTTCTTCATCTTGTTGCTGCTGCTTATCCACAAGTATCTGGGCAACCTTTTTTTGAAATCATCTTTTTCCTCTAAGGACGCAGTATTAACATGTACTTTTCTTGGTACTTTTTGTTTGAATCCCCATTTACGAAGGATGTGCGGTATATGTAGATATAGTGATATTTTATACCGCTTTTCTTTACGATTAATTCTTCAACCTGTTTTGTGGTCCAACCCTTGTTGTTGCTTTCTTTTAGTTCATTTTTAATCTGATAACTGATCTCTTGGGATAGCTCTGAAGGCCGACCGCTTTTCTGTCTGGTTTTTAATCCGTTTATACCCTCTTTATCGTATCTTTTTAACCATTCACATGTCCAAGATTTACTTCGATGTAGGTCTCTGGCTACCTGAGCAGGTACCTTGCCTTGATAAACCACTTGAGAACAAGTAGGAGCATTCTTTCCTTTGTTTTTGCATCCTGTTCATGTTTGTAGATCTTTTCAAACGATTCTCTATTGGTAAGAGTCAAATGAATATAAGATGATACTAGATTAACAGATATGTACACATAAAGGTACACCTTCTTGTAAAACATTTGTGATCGCTCTGCCATGATTTTTATTATAGATATTCGTCAACTTGCTGATTATTTGTCATAGTTAAGAGCGGCAAGCTAAAGGTATTATGGTAGCTAAACAAACACCATCATTTTACATGAAAATATAGCATACCTTTTACAGAACTATTAACCTAGCTATAAACATTTATTAAAAAATAACCAGATAAAAAAAGACAGTTTGTATATTTAAGCTAATTAGTATAGGACGACCTATTGTAATTTTTCGGTTTTTCATCTGGTAAGTTATTATGTATTTATCCCATAACTTGTCTAAAATCTTGGTAATGATAGATTTGTTTTTATTTTCATGACATTTATAGCAGAGCACAGTTTCATTAATATTA
>JBDUES010000188.1:0-3488 GCA_040297625.1 Candidatus Nitrosocosmicus sp.
CTCTTACCAATAGAGAATCGTTTGAAAAGATCTACAGATATGAACAGGATATAAAAACAAAGGAAAGAATGCTACTTATTCTCAACGTGATTTATCATGGCAAGGTACCTGCCCAGGTAGCAAGAGATCTTCACAGATGTAAATCTTGGGCATGTGAATGGTTAAAAAGATACGATAAAGAGAGTATAAACGGATTAAAAACTAGACAGAAAAGTGGCAGACCTCTAGAATTATCACAAGAGGTTATATATCAGATTAAAAATGAACTAAAAGAAAGTAGATATGGTTGGACCACAAAACAGGTGGAAGAACTAATCATAAAGAAAAGTGGAATAAAATACCACTATACTCACATATTTCGTATTCTTCGTAAATGGGGATTCAAACAGAAGAAGGTACCGCCAAGAAAGGTACACGTTAACACAGCATCCAATGATGAAAAGAACGATTTCAAAAAAAGGTTGCCCAGATACTTGTGGATATGCATATCAAGCAGCAGCAGCAGCAGCAACCGCAAGAAGAAGACGTATTTACCGTAGTATCACTTGATGAATCATTCTTCTTCTATGATTCTCTTGTAAGAAGAGTTGTTTGGATTGAACAAGATAAAAGACCTATAGTTAGAGTAACAGGCTCGCACAAACATTCATGCATTTTTGGTGCCATAAGTATAGAAGGAGAGAAACAGCTGTTCAGACAGTACGATAAATTCAATGGTGATACATTTCTTGAGTATCTAAAGAAAATACATGCTAAATTTCCAAAATGCTATTTTTTTCATGGATAAAGTATCACCTCATTTCAAGTCAAAGAAGGTATTGGCATATTTTGAACAAAACAAGGATACTATTATCCCAACATATCTTCCAACCGCATCGCCTGAGTTTATGGTGATGGAAGAGATATGGAGCATGGCCAAGCGAGATCTACTTGTCCTGAAATATTATACATCATTTGCAGATTTGAAGAATAAGATATCCAGATATTTCAGAACAAAAAGATTCCATCTTAATATGAGGAACTATTTGTTACGAAACGTTCGATAATATATGCTAATTGGTATAGATCCAAATATAACTAAAGATCTTTTTAATTACTTTGTGTTTTCAGTTTTCAACTGTATATGTCCTTTTTGATTAAAAAAATTTGGGATATCTTTTTTAAAATTAGGGGTAATAAATTCTAAATTACAATATCTCATAATTAAAAGATGTATGAATTTCTCTGAAATTACTACGATAATTACTGTAGGAATACTTTCAGCTTTGTTAGGCCTGTCACTATTGCAATTTTCATCAGTAAAGAAAAGTATGCGTATACAAAGTGAACAACAGGTATATGCTAGGATAATTGAGTCAAGGATGAAACTTGAAAACACTGAAGCATTTACAAAAATGGCAAAAGAAAGCCCGTTATTTGCAGAACGGTTGGCTCTAGTTGATACTCATGATGAATATTATACTATAGTTGCATACCTTGATTTAATTGAGTTTCTATTTCATCAATATAATACTAAAATGATGGATACAAAACTTTGGCCTCGATGGAAAGCATTAGCAGGAACACTTTTGAACATACCAAAATTTAAAAAGGTTTGGGATAAGACAAAATATGTTCATAATTCTGATTTTATCCTCTTTATGGATTCATTGTGATTAGACAGCTCTCTAAAGTTAAGGAAAAAGCTATAGATTTTTTTCTTGTTTATTGTATATGATATGCCTGATAAGAAAAAGAACAAAACCTATGGATAGCATATTCTTTACATCTTTACTTTAATGGTCTTTCATTAAGAAATACATCCAAAGCAATATTTCTATATACAAAAATTGTTACAAGAAGTCATGCAGTACGATAAGGAATGATTGGAGTCAAAAGTACAAACCCGTATAAGATTATTTTTTAAAAGAGTAAAGATTAAATTTATTTTATATTCAAAAAGATGAGATTTAAATCAAGGTTGGCTCTGAATTTATCTGGATCTGGGTTGCTATTGAACAATATTTTTAAGATTTAAAGATCCACTCTCAATCCTAGCTTAATCAAATAATCAAAATGATGGAGAATGAAAGGATTAAAGATATAAAAACAGATATTTTTATTAATGTTTTATCAAATACAGAAGAAGCACTATAACTAACTATGCTTCTAATAGTTTTATTGATTTAATAGCCATAGGAACTAAAGGAATTACGGGTCTTGAAAAGTTTGTGTTAGGAAGCATTGCAAACGGTGTATCAAGGCATGTCCATTGTCCGGTGTTGCTGCTTGTTAGATAGTTTGTTGGAGTAATATATGATTTAGAATAATATATTCCATTGTCATATTGCAAATGTCAATTCTTAACATAAAAAAAATGGAAGTTAACAAATCTATTTATGGATAATTAAAAATATTATCTTAATTTGCCATACTGTTACCATCATATACATATGAATAAATTTCATTGCGACCATGAAATTTTCTCCATAGATTGTTATAAGAACAACATTTTTCAAAACAAAAAAATGGTTGTGTATATTCATTAAAAAGTTCTTCTGATGCGCTTAAGTAGTATCATATTTAATTTTAATAATATCATATCTTGAACCTTTTGTCAAACATAGTTTAATTTTAAATCTGCTGAAAGATGTATCGACTAAAATGTTAGTATTCTTTTATAAATTGATTAAATATTTTTCCATTTATTTGATGATATTCAATTCCAATTTCACTCCTTTGTTCGCATAATAATTTACATATATACTATCTTTTAACTAACACTGAACAATGTGCATATTTTACAACATCCAGGGATACACTACCAATTAACATCTTCTTAAATCCTGTTCTACCTTTACTTCCAATTACAATTAAATCAACATTTTCCAATTCGGAGTATTCGATTATAGTTGCTGCAACAGATATTTTATCTTCAATAATTTCCGTTTTAAGATTTTTAATATATGTTTCATTATTGCCTTGCTTGTATTTTTCTTTTATAATTTCCATCCATTTTTCGGCTTCTTTTTTTTCTTCCTCATATTTCTGAATCCCAAACGTAGGAGATAGGATAATTGAAGAGAGCAGATAAGGATATTTATAAACATCAATTACATGTATAACGATTAATTGGGAATTATTTTTCTTGGCAATTTTAATTGCATAATCTGCTGCATCAATTGAGGGTGGTGAACCATCAATAGCAAGCAAAATTTTTGAAAACTCTTTTTCTTTATTAGATATATCCTCAATCAATTTTATTATATAGTCTTTCCAAATGCTAATAAACTCTTTGTAATTGAAGATTGTTCTATCTTTTATTTTTTATCTGCTTTGTTGCATAACTGTACTAACTAACATAATTTCACACTGTTCATAAGATCTCTTGCATAATTAGAAACATTTAGTTCTGTTTGCTATGGATATTCTATCTTCCTCACTGTCTAGATGCTTTATTATCATATAGTTTATCAGTCCTGATATTATATCAGATATTATATTATACT
>JBDUES010000189.1:0-6420 GCA_040297625.1 Candidatus Nitrosocosmicus sp.
TTCTTTTTGATAACCGTTGTATCTCGTGTTTATCATATCTTTTTGATATTTCTTTGTTGTAAATATCATCGAACTCTTTTACTGTTAGACCGGTGAATGATTTGAAAAGCAGTGGTTTTTTGGATAACCTCTCGTATGAAAGCAAGGAGAGAACAGGTTGATGAGGAACTATTGGTCATATAGCTGTTTATTCTAATTATGCAAGAGATCTACTGTATAACAAAATAATCTCCAGTTAGACAAGACAGGAAATAAGATCAGGGATTTTAAGAATCATGCAACAAAGCATCTGTTTCCTATTAAATTATTCATATTCTTATTATTTAAAAAATAAATTTTTGGTTTGATTATTCACCTAACTAACTATGTCTGTTAATGCATCTCCGAATGTACTATTTGATGAATTATTTTTGTTTACAACTCCAACTTCAATTCCACCTTCAATAACATGCAATCCTTTTTCTGCAAGAACTTTATCCAATAAAGTCAAATCATAAATATTTGATAAATTTGGTCTTTCCTTTCCCTTTGCCAGCAGTCCAAGATCATATGCATCATTTGCATCTTTAAATAATGATATCTTTATCGGGTCGTATGTAAACTCTAATTTTGTCAATGCATTTAATAATACTTCATTTGAAATAGTTTTTCCTGTTAATTTTTTAAGTTCAATATTAAATTCATTTATTGCTTTTTCTTTATTTTTGTTTATCCACAATGTTTCATTTACATGTGCTTGGAGTAGCTTTTTTACTACATCTGGGTTTTGATTCAAATAATCTGTACTTACTATAATATTTGCTGTAACAAATTTGCCGTCAGGTGGCCACAAACTGCGTTCATCCACAAATATTTTTCCGTTTGCTTCGTTTACTAATCTAGTTGCCCTGGTTCAGGAACCCATGCTCCATCAATTTCTTTCTTCAAAAACAGTGTAAGTATATCTGCATTTGAAACAGGTACTACTGTTACATTTCCGCCATTTTCCACAGTGTTAAATCCTTTATTGACAAGATACTTTCTTAATGATATGTCCTGCGTATTGCCCAATTCAGGTGATGCAAATTTTTTACCACCAAGATCTTTTACAGATTGTATTCCTGCATCATTTCTTACTACAAAAACAGCACCTCCACTTGATACCCCTGATACAATCCTTACATCTTTGCCATCTGAAACCAAATATCCATTTATTGCAGGATTAGGTCCAATATAGGTGGCATCGATTCTTTTTGCCAACAATGCTTCTATGGCTGATGGTCCTGCATTGAAAACAATCGTTTCAACCTTTGTATCATTACCTAAAGTCTTTTGAAAATCTCCGTTATTTAGGCCAATAACTGCTGGAGCATGATTTATGTTTGGAAAATATCCTATTCTTAATATCTTGGTTTTTTCAGTGTTAGTATACTAACTAACATAATTTCATACTGTTCATATTAACCAGTAAGTCAAGTTTGTAGGATGTCAAAGCATTTCTACAAAATCTATCAATATGTGAGCACAATATCACGGGTAATTTCCTTATGCTATACATACAATCTCATTAAGAGATGGATCTAATAGAATGACTTCACGAATTTACGTTAGACAGTATAGTTCGAGCATTTACTACACTTATTGAATAACTTGTTAATACTGAAAAGGTTAAAAGCATTATGATGATTGTTAAACCATATCTTTTATTTTGTTTACATTGGCAATAAAATTTATCTATTGAATTTGATAGTGATTCTGATTTATTATATCTCATTTTAGAATAAAATGGTCTTAGCTTTATATTACTACTATCAAATATGCTATTTTTTACATTCCGACGCAAATTCAACGTCTTTTTGTCAATGTTTCAAACCGATTTATAATGAATACTTATAATTTAGTTTTGAATGACTTTTGGTTAATTATGCTCAATATTTGCTATAATAAATTTAATATGATGAAATACAAAAAAATCAAAAATATTAATTATTATCTTGAATTATATTTTATGGTATAGCTTTTAGACCTTTTTCTTGTAATACTTTATTTAACAAAGTCAAGTCATATATTCCAGAAATATCTAATTTATTTCCTTTTGTATTGCTTATGAATCCTAAACTGTTTGCATCATCCGCTATCTTATAGAGAGATTGCTTTAGAGGATCATATGTAAAGTCAGTTCTTGTAAATGCTTCTTTTAATTCATCCTCAGGGATTATTTTACCAGTTATTTGCTTTAGGCCATTGTTGAATGCATTAATAACTTCTATAATTTTACTATTAGTTTCATTTGTGATATTAACTCCTGTGTTATTCATTCTTTTATTAATCCATAATGTTTCATCCACATTTGCTTCAAGTAATTTTTTTATTACATCTGGGTTTTGATTCAAATAATCAGTTCTGACTATAATGTTTGCCGTAACAAATTTACCGTCAGGTGGCCACAAACTTCTCTCATCCACAAATATCTTTGCATTTGCTTCTTTTACTAGCCTTGCACCCCATGGTTCAGGAACCCATGCTCCATCAATTTCTTTTTTAATCATTAGTGTAAGGATATCCGATGGTTTTATCGTAACTATGGTCACATTGCCTCCATTTTCTACAGTGTTAAATCCATTATTAGTAAGATACTTTCTTAATGATATATCCTGAGTATTGCCCAATTGAGGTGATGCAAATTTTTTACCACCAAGATCTTTTACAGATTGTATTCCTGCATCATTTCTTACTACAAAAACAGCACCTCCACTAGCAACCCCTGATACAATTCGTAATCCGTCTTTGCTTGATGCAATAAATCCACTAATTGCAGGATTGGGACCAACATATGCTGCATCTATCTGACCACCAAATAAAGCTTCTATAGCTGATGGTCCATCACTAAAAACAAATTCATTTAGTGTTATTTTACCTTGTGTTGTATTGCTGTTGTTTTCTATAATCTTTTGAAAATCTCCATTTTTTAACCCTATTATAGCCTGTGCATGATTTACATTTGGAAAATAGCCTAATCTCAATGTTTTTGATTTTGAATTGTCTGTATCTATTTTAATATTGTTAGTTGAACCAGATGATAATAATCCATAATTATCTGATTGAGAGGTTATTATTATTGCAATAATAATTCCGGCAGATATTCCAAATTTTGTTTTGACATTCATAAAATAATTTTAATATCAGAAACGTATTAGCGATTAGAAATCGGCAAAAAATGTAATATATATGTAATTTTATTCGTCATTCGAAAATGTTTTGCATTTATAACATATATTGAGTATTATTATAGAATCAGTTAAATCTAATGATTAAAACAATTTTTATTATGTATAAGGTATATTATTATTTTGCATTCCAACCTTTTAATCGGTAATAGTACTCTATTGCTATAATCAAAAAATTTTGATAGATAAAAGAAGTTATACTTTTTATATTAGAAAAATAATTTTTTCCTCTACTGTTATAACCCTGTATATAAATAAGGATATAATTTTTTATATAATTTTTTTTAATTTTTTATGGTTCGAAGAATTAGAATATATTATGCAAATTATTAATATGAAACTTTTGATAATATTTTTTTTGGCATACAATAGCAAAACACTCTCCTTTAATAATTTTATTTTGATCAGCCATTACCTTGTTCTTGTTTTAGTCCCCATTTTTCCCTTACTTTGTCTTCTATTTTCATAAATATTACTCTATCAAATATCATTCCTATAGCAAATATTGTAATCATAGATGCTATTATTTGATTCATCGATTGAAATTCTCTGCCAACTAATAGAATATGTCCTATACCTATTGATGCAGCCATGAGTATTTCTGCTCCAATTAAACCATGCCATGCAAATGACCATGCTTGTTTTATTCCATCAATCAAGGCCGGAGTGGCTGCAGGTATCATTAAATATCTAAATAAATGAAATCCTTTGGCACCCATATTCTTTGCTGCACGAATGTATATTGTGGGTATGTTGCGAATTCCACTATATGTAGACATCATGACTGAAAACATAGAACTCAATACCACAACAAATAGTATTCCAAAATCATTCAAACCTATAAGTAAGATTGCAAATGGGACCCATGCAATGCTTGGGAACGATTGCAATCCCACAGCAAAAGATCCCATCGTTTTTCCAAATCCTGAAAATTTTACCATTACTAGGCCGACTGCTACTCCTATCACTATAGATAATATGAAACCTATTGCAAGTCTATACATAGTCATCCCGATGCTTATTATAAGCATATTATTCAGTAATAATTCATAGAATGATTCTGCAACCATTAAAGGTGATGGTAAAGATATTTTTGGCCATATACCCATCAAGTATATTAGCTGCCAAATACCAATAAAAACGGCTATAAATAATATTGTATTTGCTAACTCATCCAAGTTGATTTTATTTTTTTCAGCAAAAGTAAAGCGGCTTTTTTTATCTTTTTTTATTGAAGGGAATTCGGGTTCTTCTATAGTATTTAGTTCATCATTGATTGCGATTTTATTTTTAATATTATCATCATTTTTCATATTTCTGTTATCGTCGGATGAATTATGCACAGAAATCTTCTTTTATAAATGGAGACCCGTATATCAAGATTCTTTCTATATTGGATTGTAAAGTTTCTTACCGATTATTTTTTGATATTGATTTTTTGATATTTTTATAAATAAATTATTAAAATTATGTTTTGATGAATCTATCCTTTTAAATTTCCTGTGAATGCCACTTATTTTAAAAAAAAGATCAAAAAGTTTATAAAAAGATTTTATCCTTGAATAATTTTCAATAATCTCTAAAGCATGAATATAATTATAATTATATATAAAAAATACTGATGTCAGGAATAGAAATTGTGGGATTTAAATCCATTCATCTTTAACTAAATTGTAAACCTTTTTTCGGGTATCATCAAGACTGTTTTTCTCTATTATAAGTCCTTGATTTCTCAATTCTTCAATTGATGCCTGAACCGTTCTTCTTGGAAGATTGGTCATATAAATCAGCTCGCTTTGTTCTACTGGATGTTTACTGCGAATTATATAGTATATGAATTTGGTAGCAGGACTACCTTCAGGTCCTTTTTTTACTGGGGATATACTAAAGCTTGCTTTTGAGAGAAATCCTCTTCGTTGAGATTCTATTGAGACTACATTTTCTAATTTTATCTCACCTAAATTTACTCTTTGTCCAAATTCGGCGATTAAAACAGCTTGTTGTATTTCAAGTGGCGTTTCAAATATTATATTATTTGGAGATATTTTTGATGTAATAGCAGATAACAGATTCCATTTTATATCCCCTTTTTCATCATATAATCCCACGTTATAACCTAAATTAGCTTCGAGTATTATTTTCTCTGGATTAATCTCCAATGCTTCATTTATCCTTTTTATGGTTTCATCCAACGTTAATTGCCTTCTAGGATCCTTTTTACCTATTTTCCATTGATGTCTTAGATCATGAGATTCCATAATTTTTACAATTTTCTTTTTTTCTTCCTGGGGAAGATGTATATTATTTTCACTAATTTCTATAATATCAAATCCCGCTATTTTGGATTCTTCTACGAATGTTTCAAAAATGTTTTCTCTAAGCGCATATTCTGTCAAAGTGCTGCCTGTGGAAACCAAGACATTGTTTTCATGATAGAAATCTATTCTTTTTATTAAATGCTCTTCAGATATTAGAAGTGGATATGCTCCATAAATTTTAACCATATCTATAAAAGGAGAAATAATTTCAAAATTTTGTCTATCAAAACCCTGAAATTTATCTATTATGTAGGTAATTCCTTCCTGTCTAGGCTTGTTATGGTCAACTCTATTTCCTGCTAAATTATCTAACATAATATCAAATTGTGTATTATCTGCATATTTTGAAGTATTGAAATATGTTTTATATTGATAAATTCAGATCATTTTTACTTATAATTCATATACGGTGAAGATTTTGCATATATCTATATATTAAATACACCTAAAATTATTTTATTATAAATATTCCAATATCGTTTAATTATTGAAGGTATCCTTATTGTGAAATCCTTATTTTTGTTTGTGATTGTAAGAATAATTTTAAATTATTAGATAAATGCTTTGTCGAATAGATAAATCTATCAAACTAGATTTTAAACCTGAAATAACTCATCCATTGTGATTGACTTGTGATATTTATGTTCAAATGAGGGCAAAAATATCGCCAATTTAATTAAAATATCATATTTAGGAATAATAATAATGCCAATAACCATTAATAACAATACAATACATCAATTAAATCAAAAATAGTAATAGATAGGAATGTTAACAGTTATGTAAAGAAGGTTGTATACTCTTCTGTAAACTAACAGTGCTTGTTTTCATCAACAAAATTATTGTTATATTTTTTAATTCATATTCAAAGTTTTAGAAATCAACGAATCTAAACA
>JBDUES010000190.1:0-18744 GCA_040297625.1 Candidatus Nitrosocosmicus sp.
TTAACTCCGCATCCCAAGTATCAATAACATCAAAGCCTATGAGTATTTCACCTCTTCTGACTAGAGATTGATTGTAGACGGACCAATTCACAGTATTTGTTGGTTGATGTTAGCTAAATGTATTTGGGAAAGGGGAATCATGCAACAAAACAATAATTTACTAAAAGTAAAGCATAGTTTTAATTGTTTTTCGAATCATGCAACAAAGCATATAATATCCATTTTTTTATGTAAAAGAATGAGAAAAGCATATCGAGATGAAATCTAATTTAATCAGAGAATATGGTGTTTAGATTAAGAAATACTTTAAGTTCATGCTTGTAAATTTTTGCAGGTAATATAGCATCTTTTGCTTTTTTTTAATGCAGAACAGCATCATAGCGAGAAAGAGAGAGAGGAGAGCAATATGTGTAAAAAATATATTGTATATAGATGTGGTTGAATCTTTATGAATCATTATAGCAAAGAGATAATATTTTAACTCTACAGAGTCCATTTTTACCATGATTGAATCTTAATAATAAAAATATTTATTATATTGAGTGGGTTCTACTAATAGATTGGAAGAAGTCAAAAAATTTCAAATAGGTGGTATTAGTATTGTATGTTTTATAGTGGTTGTAGCTGTTAGTTTAACCTATTATCAATTTATATTTTTGCCTGCTTATAATGCAAAACCTGTAGTAGCTGATAACATTCTACATCCTGCTAAAGCAGTTCAAGTTACAATAGATTCCGGCTCATCTCAGCAATCACAAACTCATAATTTTGAACCAAAGCAAACAACTGGTGCATTGGGTGTATCAAATAAAATTGTATGGACAAATACCGACTCAGTACCTCATTCTGTTACTACTGATAACAACTATGTAGACCCTACAAATGGAAAATTTGATTCTATATCTACCATTGGATTGATACCTCCCAAGGGTACATATACGTTTACATTCACTCAACCTGGAGACTATCTTTATCATTGTACACCCCATCCATGGATGACTGGTAAAATAACAATTACAAAAAGCTTTAGTTAATATATTTTTTATTTTTGAATTTTAATGAACTTTACATCTGATGCAATCTCTTTATGTTCTTGAATTAATGTTGCCCTGAATTTTACATTCGATTCTGTATTTTTAGGAATGTGGTCTGTAAAAGCTTTAAATTTTATTGTTTTAGGATCTTGTATCTCTTTTTTAAAAATTGATAGTCTTGCATATGGATGATTAATTTTTTTATTATCTATTTCTATATAAGTAAAAACATCCGATGAATCTTCTATTTGGGAGTTTATGCTTATGCTATCAAATCTCCCTGTATAATTTATTATTATTTTTCCATCAATTTCTTTTTTTCCATCAATTTCTTTTTCTATAATTACTAAATCAATATTTTTGACCTGATTATTGTTTTTACTTTTATTTTCCATATTTTATTCTTTTGTGACAGTTTTTAATTTATGTGTTTTATATCCTTGGCTATGAATATTTACTTTTTCTTTTCTGCAATTTTTGATTTTAGACTAATTTGTAATACTGTCTTTACTATTTTTTATTGGTTTTGTTATCTTGAATTTGTTTATTTATTTTATTTTAATTTGTTGTTGAAAGATAATTATTTAGTTGCCTGTCTTTTTTGAAGGTCATACCATTTGATTAAATAAGATATGTAAAAGATTATTAATTTTGTTTTTATTTGAAACGTCTATCTATTTGTAATATAAAGTTGAAATCTTTTTATCGTTATTATTTTGTATTTCATAGCCGTGTTTTATCTATGGATCTAATCCATTTTCTACCCATTTCATCAAATATAAAAATGATTAAATCTTCCTTATTGTCATCTAACTTATTTTGAATCCTATCTTTTGTATAGTTGTTGTTTCTTGTCCATTGTTCTTGTTGTAATTTTCGAAATTCATACATTTCAACTATATTTTCAATCGTTATCTCTATTCTTTCTAATCCCTTATTAAAATCCTGATCATTTTTATGGTTTAATACAAAAACAGCTTTGTTAAAAATAATGCGTTCATCATCATCTTCTTCATCATCATTAAATTTATTGACATCTGTAATTATTGTTTTAAATTTTAATCCTTTTTTTCCTCTTCTTTTTTTTATATTCTTGATAATTTCTATTAAAAATGCCCATTTCTCAATCGAAACAAAATCAAAAAATGCGATTTTTTTGTCTTTCATAAATTCAACCTCTAAAATACTTGCATATTCAAAATCATTATCAATTGTATTTTCATAAACGGCGTAGTCAGAAAAAAGATTATTTATCGCTTCTACCTCTCCTAATGAAAGACCAGAATGATTTATTATAACTTGAAACAAACCCGTTATCTGTGTTGTATTTGCCTGTTATATTAAAAAATGATTAAATAAAAAAGGGATTACCCTTTTTTATTTTATTACCAGTGATGTGCTTCGTCAGGTATTAATCCTATCTGTTCTTTTTGGAAATATTTTTCTAGTTCTTGTGTCCATTTTTCTTTTGCAGATGCACCACCAAGACCTTTTCTTCTTAACCAAAACGCAATTACCGAAAGCAAAAATACCGCAAATAACATTGTTCCAAATATGTATATCATTACATCGTAAAATAGCGGGTCATATTGTGGCCCAATTTGCAAGCCTAAGTTACTACTTGTTTGAGAAAATACGCTTAACAAGCTCATTATAATATGAGCCTGATAACTAAAATATATACATTTTGGTTTCTTTTTTGCAAAAATTATTTAATATGTAAAATTTATAAAATATGTTAAAATATGCGAAAATTTTTTTATTTTTTATGTTTTTATATTAATCTCCTCTTTGTTATTCATGTATTTTTGTAATACTGACGGAATTTTTATTGTTCCTTTTGGGGTCTGATAGTTTTCCATTATTGCTACAAGTGTTCTTTGTACTGCCACTAATGTACTGTTCAATGTGTGAACAAGAACTGTTTCTTCATTTGGGTTATTTCTAAATCTTATTTTGAGACTTCTAGATTGATAATCTGTACAGTTGGAACACGAGCAAATCTCTCTATATGCATTTTGAGCTGGAAACCATGCTTCTATATCATAAGTTTTTGCGGAAACTTTTCCTAGGTCTCCTGAACATAAAACTATTGTTCTAAATGGTATTTCCAGAATTTCATAAAATTCTTCTGTTGTTTTCAGCAATCTTTCATGCTCTTTCCATGATTCATCTGGATGGACAAAAACGAACTGTTCTACTTTTTCAAATTGATGTACTCTGAAAATTCCTTTCATATCTTTACCATGGGCTCCAGCTTCTTTTCTGAAGCATGGGCTAATGCCTGCATATCGAAGTGGTAATCTTTTTCCATCTAGAATTTCATTCATGTGCATTGATGCAAGGGGGTGCTCTGATGTACCTATCATATACAAATCTTCATTTTCAATTTTGTAAATTGTTTCTTCAAAATCACTTAAAATTACTGCGCCTTCCATTGCTTCTTTTTTTATCATGTATGGAGGTTGAAATACTGTATAATCCCTTTCCATTAAATAATCTATCGCAAAATTAGTTAAAGCCAGTCCCAATTTCACTAACTCGTTTTTTAAAAAAAAGAAACGAGATCCAGCTATTTTTCCAGCTCTCTCTAAATCTAATAAATCTAATTCGTGTGATAGTTCTACATGGTTTTTATTTGGATTTTTCCATGTCGGAATAATATAATCTTCCTGAGTAATTTTTTTATTCTTAATATTAATTATTTTATTGGAGTTTTCATCCATTCCAATAGGGATTGAATCATGAAAGAAATTTGGTATGTTGGATAATAATTTTTTATATTTTTCTTCATTTATTTTATTTTCGTTTTCTAATGTTTTTATTTTTTCACCAATCAGACTCATCTCTTGAATTTGATTAATTGTTTCTATGTTACTCTTTCTTTTTACTGCGATCTCTTTGGCGATTAAATTTTTCTTGTGATATAAATTTTGTAATTCAATTATCAACTGTCGTCTATTTTTATCCAGATTAAAAAGATCTTCTATGGGAAACTCCATATTCCTTTTAAATAGCATTTCTTTAATCGAATTTGGATTATCTTTTAAAATTTTAGCGTCAATCATTTTTTTTTATCACATTTTTAATAATTTTTATATGTTCCATTAATTCATCCACTGTGTTTAACATTGTTTCTATGTTATTTTCTTTTTCAATATTTGAGGTAAATTTTAATCTTAATAATATTAACGATTCAATCGTTTTCATATCCATCTCTAAATTCTTGGGAAAATCTATGTTATCTGGTAATAGTGAATCATAAATTGCTTTTGACTCTCTATTATCTTGACATTTTATTTCAATAGTGGTATCAATATTAAGATTAGGATATTTTTTCATTTATGATTAATTTTTTTAGATTTGATAAAAAGTCTTCTAAATTACCTGCTGAAATTTTAATTTCTAGTTTGTTTTTATCAATGATTTTAACGTCCTCTTTATCAAACTTTTGTTTTATTTTTTCTTTGATACTAATTAAATCCAAATTACAAAACTTTGTTTTTGTTATGATGAATCTATAATATTCTTCTGAATCCAGTATCCTTAAACAAATCAACCTATCTGCAAATGAAACTGAATTTTCAAGAAATGAAATAAATGAACTGACATTGTGTGCATCGAGAATTCCTTCACCATTAATGAATATTGTTTGTCTATCGTCATAAAATCTCCATTTTTCTCCAAAAAGTTTAGTACTTGTTTTCTTTATTAAATTATTGTATTTTATCACTAGGTCATGAACGTCTTTTAATATTTCCCCTCTCTCACCTAAGCATAAGGATAAAGCTAATCCACCTTTCCCTGCATTTAAACACAAGTCTATTACTTTTACAAAAGATCTTGCATTCTTTAGAAACCCTTCATTTTCTTCGTTAATTAGAATATAGCTATATCCGAATAACAATTCTTTGATTATTTGGTTATTATTTAACTTTGAATTTTCTTGCATGAATTTCGCAATGGATTCATAAAGTCTGAAAAATTCTTTTTCATCCAATTCATTGAATAATCTTGTGTTTCCATCTCTATTGATAGGTAGATGTGAATCTTTAATAATTCTTGAACTTGCTTTATTATTCCATGTTATTTCTTTGATATAGTGAATTATATTGTTTTCTAAAATATTTGTAATCGGTGCTGTCTCTTTTTCGGAAATGTTCAATCTTTTTTTTTGTTCTATTGTGTTTAACTTTAAAGATGCTTGCAAAATTTCGTTATTCAAGCTTATTAAAGATCTATTTTCTCCTATATCTTGATCTTTTGAAATGGCTGAAATTATTGGCAAATATGATATATTATTTGAATTTCTATCAAAGTTTTTAATTAATAAATAAGATAATCCTGCGGAACTAATTTCTTCCTTTCCGTTTATGTTGTACAACCATGGATTTATGATATTTTCATAATTGTTGTTGTTATTTGATTTTGTGATTGCATCGATATTTATAAATAGAAAGTTACCTTCATTAAATATTTTATTAATATTATCAATAATATCCGAATTAAAATCTGTAAAAATGTAAAAATCATGTTTTTCATGGATTATTTCGTCTATAGTATTTTCAATTTTTTCAGGAGCACATCTTATAGTTGCATTTCCTATATTATTGAAAACGGATTTTAAAATGATGGACCCACTTATTACTCCATCCACAGTGGAATTTGTAAAAATAAAAATATCTTTTTTTTGCTCTATCTCTTTTAATAATTTTTGACTTTTATTAAATAAATTATTTTTTAGCTCTTTAACCCCCATACTCTTACTCTAATTTTGCAATTACTGATTTGTATTTCCAATTCTGTGGTATTTTCTCATTTTTCTTATAATATCTGGATAATCTATGAACTTTAGACTCAATTAGTTCTAATGCTCTTACATTTCTTTTATCACTATTGTGATTACTCAAATGTTTTTGCAATCCTAATGCTTTGCGAACAAGCCTTTCTAAATCTTCAGGCATAGTTTTAGTTATATTGTTTTCTTCTAGAATCTGTGTTATGGTTTTTCCTAATATTGGTTTTACCAGTGGAACTGCAAATTCATCTCTAAGTCTTAAACCAATTTCACTTGCAGTTAATCCATCCTTTCCAAAATCTACTATCTTTGATATTATTTCCTGATTTGCAATGGTCCATGATGGTGCATTTTTGGAAGTTGGTCTATTGGTGTGAGATTTTCCGTGTGTATGAGCATGAGTTCGCGCCATTTCTTTCTATATAGTATAAAAAATTTACATATCTTAAATGTTATTATTTTAGCTTATCATAAAGGTTATATAATTCCTATTTGAGTAATTTTTAATATGAACAAGGCTCATTCAATGATAGCGGCTTTTTCATTGGTAATAGGTGCAATACTTGTATTACCAGCTCTTAATATTGCATATGCCCAGTATTCTGCTCCCGCAGGTTCAGGAGGTATAACTCTTGAAGAACAGCTTAAATTAGCAAAAGCGAAGATTACTAATGCTCAACAACAGGGTGCATATGGTTCTGGTACTTCAATGTTCGGCGGCAATCTTGATAGTACTGTGATAATGATTATTATCATCGGTGTAGTTATGGGTGGGGTTGCAGCTGCATTCTTTGTTGCTAGTTCAAAAGGTGCAAAAAAGACCGTTCAAAAATTACACGATGGTTCCAGCACAGGTGGTAGTGGTAGATTTTGCACAACTTGTGGTGCACAAGCATCAGGAGAAACAAAGTTCTGCGGTAACTGCGGAACTAAACTTTAATTTTTTTTATATATTTGACCATTTAGTGGTTTTATTTGGAAAATAACGGTTTTCCGAGGTAAAGCTTATAAGTGATGCTGTTATAATATTTCTATGAGTCAATATGATAACTTAAAAAATTCAAACAAAATGGAAAATAATGCTAATACTTATATAAATATGACTGAGCAAACAATGGAAAAAACATTGGATGCAATAAAAGACAATTTGATTAAATCAATTGACGAATATGTTAAAATTCAGCCTCGATTTTTACAATCTGTATCTGATTTTCAATTAGATTCTATTCAATCAACTAAAGATACAATAAATAAAACTATCTCGTCCCAAAAAAGATTCATAAAAGAATTTGTTAATGTATCCCAATCTCAACCAAATGATACATATCAACAACTGTTTAAAAAATCAAATGAAAATATCGATAATTTTGTGAAAGCATTTTATGCTGGTAATAATTATAATTTTGATACTATTGATAATACCAGAGAAAATTTGAAAATTTATCATAAAGCAGTTGATACTTTTAATGAATATAGTACAAATGCTTTTAATGCATGGATATCATTTGCAAAATCATTTTCCAATAAAATATAGTATTTTTTTAATTATTATTTTTCATTTAAACTTTTAAATCACTAATCTTTTGTTTTTATATTATCTTGTTAGTTACCTGCAGTAAGTGTAAAATAGATCATAGTGTATTTAAGAGATCCTACTCTGGGGAGACTCTGTGTAAATCCTGTTTTTTACGTTCTATTGAAAATAAAACCCTTCATACTATTTCAAAATATTCTATGATAGGTTATGGTGAACGTATAGCTGTAGGAGTATCTGGAGGAAAAGATAGCCTTACACTTTTGTCTGTTCTAAAAAAAATTTTAAAAAAAAATAACTGTAATGATATTGTAGCAATAACTATAGATGAAGGGATAGAAGACTATCGAGACGAATCTGTTCATATTGTGAAAAATCATTGTGAAAAAATTGATATCCCATTTAAGATTTTTAGCTACAAAGATCTATTTGGAACAAGCATGGATGAAGCAATGCTTCAGAGACCTTCAAAAAAGCTTAGTTCATGTTCTATATGTGGAACTTTTAGAAGACGTGCACTTGATATTGCTGCAAAATCTGTTAGTGCTGATGTGGTAGCCACTGCACATAATTTAGATGATCATATTCAAACCTTTATGATAAATCTGTTTTCTGGAGATGTAGATAGAATTGGCTGGATGTATCCAACACCAGCACCTATGGAGTATGAAATTGGATTGAAAAAAATAAAACCATTCTTAGAACTTTATGAAAACGAGATTGTTTTTTACGCGTTTCATTCTGGAATTGAGTTTCAGGCAGAACAATGTCCGTATATGGATGAAAGTATTCGATCTGATTTTCGTGAATTTTTTAATAAATTAGAAAGGATTCATCCTGGAATAAAATATAATTGTTATAATTCTGTAAATAAACTTTCTAAAATAATTCAGAATACACGTCAACAACATTCCGCTCCATATTTAAAAAAGATCTGTTTAAAATGTGGTAATATATCAAACAATGACGTATGTTCTGTTTGTAAAACAATTTTTTTATTAGAATCAAAATGAGATTAAAAAGTTAGTATTGATTTTTTTTATCTTTTTTGGACGATTGCCACCAATCCAGATATTCTTCTTTTTTTTCGTTTCTATCACCAGCTTTGTTTAATTTTTCATGTAATTCTTCAAATTTCTCTCTAGGTGCATAAATACCACATCCTCTGCAGATAAAATTTTTTGTAATTGAATCTAAACTTAAACTTCCTCCACATTCAGGACATACTTTGACCAATAATATAACTAGAAACGAATTATACAAAAGTGTTTTGCATTCCCGCATACCGATTTTTTAATTTATTAATTTTTCATTATTATCGTTTCATTTTTCTTAATTATTTGTTTAGTATATGTATTTTTTGATTCGCAATCTAATAATATCCCGACATATGGACTTTTATCTTCATTCCATCATCATAATGATGGTCAGTTCGCCCATCGAAAGCCATATGTCGAGATATTTTATTTGGTATAATCTGGATTATATAGATTTGTCATTATTGAAAAATAATTTCTTCGTTTTCTGCATCAAGTATTACTTCTTTTTTCCACTTTGGATACAGGTAATCATTATTAATGGATTTTAACTCTTCAAAATCGCTTTTACCTATATATACTAATGGGATGTTTGATATTGCACATCCAGATGCAGTTGTAATGTCAACTGAATTTGTACAAATTATTCCATTTGGAGATGTATTATTGTTTTTCAATGAAAAAATTGTATATGCTCCAACACTACTTCCAATAGCATTAGGAAAAACAAGAATATTATTTTTCAAAGTTTGATTGTTTAATTTATGATCTATGTCATTTATTTGACCTGTTTTTACATTTAGCATAGCAAGAAAATTTAATGGTTGTTCGGAAAATAGTAATTTTCCTTTTGTTATTCCTCCAACAATCCTCTTACATTTTATCTTCATTTTGTTATTCCTCCTCTCTTACAATTTAATTTGAATAATCTTTTACAATCGTTTTTACATCTTTTAATGCTACTGATATTTTGTTTGATGTTTTCATATAATAGGCAGCCTTAACACTATTTGTGATTATGCTGTCATAATTTTCTTTTTTTATCAGGGGTGTAAGACATGTACATGCGTCACAGACGAACTCTGCTCCGGATTTTTGTAAGATTGATGATATTCCATATTCTTCTGATTTGTTGAATACTGGTCTTGGACAGAAAATTTTACAGGGTTTTGTAAATTTTCTTCCTTCCATCAAGGTGGCAATCTTACAAATCTCTTCCATTCCAAGTTGAGGACTACCAAATGTGATTATTTGACCATCTTCAGAAGTATTTAGCTCATCTTTTGTTTTTTTCATTTCTTTATCACCATAGCTTATTTTTTCATTGTTTTTTGATGGTTCTTCTCTAATTTGGAACATTCCACATGATCCTGAAGTTCCTATGCCTGCCGACAATGATTTAATATTCCAAAAGTCTGTATTTTTTGAAATATTGCATAAACCAGTGCAGCTTTTTTTCATTGTTTTCCCAACAAAATATCCTAATAGTCCATAATCTAATTCATTTTCAATTTTTGACTCATTTATTATTTCTATAGTTGGATTCCTATATTCTTTAATTCTCAGATCTGAAAAGGGTGCCTTTCCTACAATCGCGCTAGCAAGAGCACTTAACGCACTTTCTTTATTGGTTATTATGTCTAAATATGAATTTGCTAATACTGCTGCACTGCTCTCTGCAAAACTTACATGAGTTCCTGTTATTGGTAAGGGTAATATTTCATATGGTATACATGAAAAGGTTGGAGTGATTCCCATCTTTTCATATATTTTAGTTATTTCAAATTGTTTATCTATAAAATCTTGCGATAGTTCTGGTAAATTTTTTCTGTCAAATCCCATTGGATTCAATGATGTTTTAACTTTTACTTTGCCATCTTTGCTTATCTTTTTTAAAAATTCTAACCCGATATCTCCAATGGTGTTATAATTAACTCCTGAAACATGTGCCCACGAGATGGGGATAAGATATTGAGCATTTGTAGCTTCTCCTATGGCAACCAAAATTCTATAAGCAATAGCATTGGCTTCTCCATACTCTCCAGCCATTGCTTTTTCTTCCTCACGAGTTAGCTGCATTCTTTAATGTTATTGCTAATTTTGTTATGTATAAATTATTTTATACAAATGTTATAATTCATATATATTTTATCATTAAAATATTATATCAAATATTGTTGACAGATTGCAGTAGTAAAGTAAAATTGACATTCTACTCTGCCTATCTTCATTCTTTTCTCTTCTCCTTTTACTGTTTGTTTGTATGACCGATGATCAAGATATTAAAAGATATTTCTAAAGACATTCTAGACGAAGATTGCTATTAGAATTCTGAAAAGAATGATCCTTTTGGTTTTAATCTTTTGACTGAATCTTGATTTAGGTGGCATTTTGTCCGACCTTGATGAGGTTGATAGGCTGTATATTAAAAAATAATTATCTAGTTAATATGCCAAATATAACTAAACTGAATACATATAATAATACGAAAAATTGAAGTATGCCATAAAGCAATATTTATCTATAAAATTTACATTTTAATTTGTTTGTATATTGTATTTCTTACTAAAACGAGTTATAGAAATTTTAAATAGGTGTTAATTCTACAGTTTAATGTATAAAAAGATATTTTAATTGTAAATAACATAATTATGGTGTTATTCTTGACATTGTTCTTGGAAAGAGAGCTACATCTTTGATATCTTCAAAACCTAGTATCCACCTGAGAATTCTCTCTATTCCAAGACCAAAACCACCATGCGGAACTGAGCCATATTTTCTAAGATCCAAATACCATTGGTAATCTTTGGGTTCAAGTTTGGATTCTATAATTCTAAATTTTATTTTCTCCAAATTATCTTCTCTTATTCCTCCACCGGATATCTCTCCAAATCCTTCTGGTGCTAGTAAATCAACTGCCATTCCAGTTTTTGGATCTTCATAGTTTTGTTTAACATAAAAAGGTTTGATTTCTAATGGATAATTGAAAACAAAGATGGGGTTTTCATTATATTTTGTTAATTCCCGTTCAGATTCTATATTCAAATCATCTCCCCATTCAATAAAACGATCTTTTTCACCATCTTTAATTTTGCAATCTTTGGATCTTAGAATATCGATTGCTTTGGTATAAGTTATTCTCTCAAATGGTGGTGATACTTTTTCTAGTTTTAACTTTGAATTTTTATTTAAAAAATCTAGTTCTATGGTATTATTTTTTTTAATATTCTCAATTAAATTAAAAATCAGCTTCTCCTGGATATTGATAAGATCATCCATATTAATCCATGGTGCTTCTGCCTCAAGATGTGTAAATTCTGCAAGATGTCTTATGGTTCTTGATTTCTCTGCTCTAAAAGAAGGAGTAATACTCCAAACCGGACCCAAACAATAAATCATTGATTCTAGATAAAGCTGCGAACTTTGTGATAGGTATACAATATCATCAAAATATTTGACTTCAAATAAGGTGGACCCTCCTTCTACTGCACTTTTAACCAATAATGGTGGTGTTATTTCGATCCAATTTTCTTTATAAAACCAGTCCCTCGAATATTTTAATAAGGAATTTCTTATCTTCCCAACATTTATCATTTTTCTGGTTCTTAAGGTTAAATGTCTGTAATCAAGAAGTGTCTCTTCGCTTTGGTATTCGCCTATTGGATAATCTGTTTCTGCTATGTTAAATGGTAATACTTTTTCTGCTTTTATTTCGTATCCTCCCTCAGGAGCTCTTGAATCTTTATTTAATATTCCTGTAATTTCGATGGATGATTCTATAGTTAAATTTTGACATAACTCTGAAGAACATATGACTTGAATAATATCACCACGGTCATCCCTTAAAATAATAAATGTTTTTTCTTTTTGTTTTCTTAATCTGTGAATCCATCCTTTTAATATTATATTTTTTCCAATATTATTATCAGTTTTTAAATCTGCAATTCTTTTGAACAATATTTATTTAATTGAAATATTCGTTATATTTTTATATTTGTTAGATTATTAAATGATATTGGTATTGATTTTTGCATTTTAGGATTGATGGATAGATATTATAATTGCAATTATTTGTGTAATTATTATAAATCTAATATAAAATTCTACAGTTGTCCTTTAGTTGATATTAAAACTATTCTTTTTAAGGATAGTATTGTCTATATAATATTATTGATATCATAAAATTGTAAAAACCACTCAAACATATATACTATGCTTAGTAATGCTCTGTTTTTATTTTTTAAATATGTATAAATATTGGATAAAATGAAAAATCGAAGTCGCTTAGAAATAATATCTCTGATTTTGGAAACTGTCGGAGATAGTGGTGCAATACAAGCTAAAATTATGTACAAAGTATATCTTTCATTTCTACAAATGAAAGAATATTTGTCTGAAACAATGAGGCATGAATTGATCGTTTATGATGAAATGGCTCAAATTTATAAAATAACCGACAAGGGACGACATTTTCTTGCATTATATAAGCAAATGACTGAATCAGTATCGATGACAAAACCTATATTATAATCTTTTTTATTTCGTCTGCATGTGGGGTTTTATTTGTGGTTAATTTATAAATCAGCTTTTTTTTATATGCTGTAGTGATTTCCGACACAGGAGTTTTATCAAGTGATATATCTAATAATTCTTTTAAAAAGACTTTTTTACCCAATAATGAAGAAATTGTTATTGGTAAAATAAATAATAAATTGTTTGCTTTTAATAACGTTTGCCCTCATCGAGGAGCATCTTTGTCAAAAGGTACTCTACATGGGAATAATGTAGTTTGTTATATGCATGGTTATGAATATAATGTATTTACAGGTAAATTAGAAAATATGAAATCCTGGAAAAAGGATGATACGTGGATGGAACAAACATCAGCCTGGAGACATTCTGATGATCTAAAAACTTATAAGGTTTATGAAGAAAATGGAAAAATAATGGTAGATATAAATTGATAATTATTTTATTTTATTTTATTTTATTTCTTCAACTTATTCTGGGACAGAATCACAAACTATTTTTCCATTTGCCATTTTAATAAATAAATATCTGTTGTCTTTGAAAATTAAAGTGAGTTCATTATTTGCTTCTTCTACATCTAATAGTTCTTGTCCTTTAATCCCATCAAATTTAGCCATGTAAAAAAGCTATTATATGTTATATTTAAATCCAATTAAATCAGTTGTTAATGTTGTTGAGTCTGTCTTCTCTCTCATAACTAAAATTTTTATTTTTTTTGTTAATTAGTGACTTCTATTTCTTCAATATTTGATTCTTTTATTATTTCATTTTTTTCTATGTAATCATGTTTTCCCCATGATAGGTTAGTTGTAACAGATATCTTGTTTTTGCCAACTCCTAGTTTATTTGATTCTATTTCGATTTCTTTCTGAAAATCAAATAATAGATTCTTTGCTTCTTCTTCTTCTAATGGATAGTATGGACTGTCATCTTTTACAATGGTTATCCAAATTCGATGCTGAATTTTAGGATTTCTGGTCCAAAACAGGATAGCCTTTCTTATTAACTTTTTTGACTCGATAGTTTGTCCGTTGTTTTTAATATCTAATTTAATTGTTAATCGAAGAATATTATCGTGTTTATTATATGCTTTTTCCCAATTTTTTTGGGTAAATATGTCTCTTATCATTCCTTTGATGGTGAAATTCAAACTTAAGGTTACGGTGTTTCCACTTGTTGACTTTTCCTGTGATTTTTTTAAAACTAAATCACTGATAAAACTTTCATCCTTATTCAATTTAGGCAATTTAGATACTAAGAAGGTATCATTTATATCCTCAATATGTAGTTGTCTTTTATATATGCATGCTGAAGTTACACATGCAAAGGACAAAGAATTAGAATTTAAGATTCTTGATCTGGATATTTCAATTTTATATATTATTCAACATGAAATACAAAAAAATAATGATGTTAAATTTGCTGGTGTAATATTAAAACATCCTTTAATCAGGGAATATATGTTAAAAATATTGACAACGAAAAGCGAACCCCAAAAATCTCTATTAGACTCCGTTGATTCAGCTATACAATATACAAACGATCTCTCGGGTATGTTAAAATTAACGTTAGGAAAATAGATTAATTAGATGGTATGATAGTTATAGTGATTATTATATGAAGTTTTGTCCCAAATGCGATACTCGGATGAGAAATAAATCTGAAGAAAAAATACTAATATGTGTAAAATGCGGTCATAATGTTGTTAACGAAATTTCCCATTCTGTTAACTCAAATAATATTGTTGAAACTGTTTCTAATTATGGATATTCTGAAAATACTTTAAAAATAATGGATATAGAAAAACCTATAGACGCTTTACCGACAACTAATATTGAATGTCCCAAATGTTATAATAATTTAGCATTTTGGTGGATGTTACAAACAAGATCTGCTGATGAAGCTACTACTCAATTTTATCGGTGTACTAAATGCAGTCATACATGGAGAAATTATTCATAATAAGATACTTAAAATATTATATTTTTTTAGTAATATTAAAATCTGAAGTCAAGACCAGTCTAAATGATTAATTTGATGTTTGCAGCAAAAACAAAGTCTCCTGATCAATGGAAAATAATTACTTCATCGATATCTACTTTAGTTGATGAAGCAACATTTGAAGCTACTGCTGAAGGTATTTCGTTCAGAGGTATGGATCCTTCGCATGTTGCATTAATTGATATTTTTTGGCCTAATTCTGCATTTGATAGTTATAAGTGTGATTCTGAAATAAAATTTGGAGTTAGAATTTCTGAATTTTCTAAATTAATTAAGCGTACGGATAAAAAAGATGAACTTGAAGTCTCTATTAGTGATGAAGATATGTTGCAAATCAAAACAATTGGCAGTTATAAAAGAGAATACAAAATGAGGTTAATTGAAAGCTCCTCTGCTTCCACGCCGCTACCAAAACTATCTTTTAATTCCAAATTGGTATTATCTTTATCTTCTTTTGATAAAATTTTATCGGATATTGAGGTTGTTTCAGAATATGTAGAGATTTCTTCCTCCCCTGATAAAATAGAGTTTTTGGGTAAAAGTGATACTGGCGAAGCCGATGTAATTATGGAACCTAGCAGTGAAGGTTTAGAAGAAATTGAGGTCAAAGAGGAATCCAAAGCTACCTATAGTCTTGATTATCTATTAAAAATTGTAAAATCCATAAGTTCAGTGGGAGTTTCAGCAGCAATTGAATATTCCACCAAGATGCCCATAAGACTTGAATTTCGGATAACAAATATAGGGAGAATTCATTTTTATCTTGCACCTAGAGTTCAAGATTAAAAAATGAGTTGATAAACAAGATTAAATATGAATAAAATATTCCGATTTTTGAAATAAAATTATAAAATAGTTATTATTAATACTTTGAACTGTTTTAAATTACAATTAGAATATTTATGAAAATAATTATGAAATTTGGGGGTTCTGTTCTAGATACTCCCTCAAAAATAAATAATGTTGTCGAATTAACTAAATCTTTTAAAAATATAAACGGTATAAAAAATGAAATAATTTGTGTTGTTTCTGCCTTATCTCAAGTAACGGATAATATTATATCCTTGGCTGATTTAATAACGAAAGGCAATCGCGATGCAATAAAGATCTTTGTTGATGATATGACATCTATTCATTTGAACTTGATAGAAAAAACAATTACAAACAAAGAATTCCAATTCAAAGCTAAAAATATTGTTTCAGACATTCTTAATGAGTTTCAAGATATCTTGAATGGTTTGGTTCTGATTTCTGAGATAACTCCACGTTCTTTGGATCATATGTTGTCATTTGGGGAGCGTTTGATGGCTCCAATTGTATGTTATTCCCTTCGCAATTCAAATTTAAATTCTGAATATTTTACAGGAAAAGATGCTGGAATAGTTACTGATTCTAATTTTGGAGAAGCTAGACCTTTGATGAATACTACTAAACTTAGAGTAAATGCAAAAATTCTTCCATTACTTCAACAAGATATAATACCTGTTGTAACTGGATTTATTGGTGCTGATCAACATGGTCGTGTTACAACTTTAGGTAGAAGTGGTTCTGACTATACAGCTACAATAATTGCATCATGTATCCAAGCAAATGAGGTATATTTGTGGAGTGATGTGGATGGCTTGCTTACTGCTGACCCATTAATAGTGGATGATGCCCGGGTACTTGATGAGATATCTTTTGCAGAAGCTGCTGAAATGGTTTTGTTTGGTGCAAAGTATATTCATCCTAGAGCTTTGGAGCCTGTTATGGATTCTAATATTCCTTTAAAAATTCGAAATGCATTTAATTTATCTCATTCTGGAACGACAATCACCAATGATTTAAAAATTTCTAATCATATTATCAAATCAATAATTGCAATAAGAACTACTGCTTTATTGGATGTAGGGGGTGGAGGTATGGTAGGATCTCTAGGAACTGCTGCTATTATTTTTGATACCTTGGCTAAAAATAAGGTCAATATTATGATGATCTCTCAAGGTCCCTCGGAATCTAGTATTTCTATGGTATTGAACAAAGATGATTTGGGCAAAGCTATAACATCTTTAGAGTTGAAGCTACTTGGAAAGGTAATAAAACATTTGAACATTTTGGAAGGTGTATCAATTGTTACTGTTGTGGGTTCAGGTATGCGTGGAATTAAAGGAATAGCTGGAAAGATCTTTACTTCTGTAGCAAAAGAAAATGTAAATGTAATAATGATCGTCCAGGGTTCATCCGAATTAAACCTAGCCTTTGTAGTGAAAGATGAAGATTGTGAGAAAGCAGTAAAATCACTTCATAAAGAGTTTGGTTTAGAGAAAATTAAATGAGATAAGATAGGATAAGATAAAATAAATAGCATTTTTACTTTTTAATTTTATTATTGTTTGATCAACCCCACCACCCAACAAATATAATTTATCTTTTAAATATTTTAATAATAAAGGATAGAGAAAGAGAAAAAAATAAATGAAATGCATATGGTGTTTTTATTATGAGTTTGGGAAAATTATATGTTGTTGGTGTGGGTCCTGGTAATCATGATCACATGACTTTTCGTGCTAAACAAGTTATTGAAGAAAGCAAAATCATTGTAGGATATGAGACGTATGTTTCTTTGATCAGTGATCTGATTGATGGTAAAGACGTGTATCGATATCCAATGACACAGGAAGTTGATCGAGCTAATCAAGCTATCGATTTTGCTGAAAAAGGAAACATTGTATCGTTAGTTTCATCGGGGGATCCAGGAATTTATGGAATGATTGGTTTGATATATGAGATATTGGCAGAAAAAGGCTGGAAAAAAACCAATGGAATTTATGTTGAATGTATTCCTGGGGTGTCTTCTCTTAATTCGTGCAGCGCATTAATAGGCTCTCCACTTATGACTGATTTTGCTGTTGTTAGTATGAGTGATCTTCTTGTTCCGTGGGAGATAATTGTAAAAAGAGTCGAAGCGGCTGCATTGGGTGATTTTGTTACTGTGGTTTATAATCCATCCAGTAAAAAAAGAATTCATCAACTACAAGATGCCCGAGATATATTTCTTAAATATAGAACACCGCAGACTCCTGTGGCAATAGTTAAAGGTGCTTTCAGAGAAAGTCAGTCAATAGTTATTACAGATTTAGAAAAAATGATGGATTATCCTGATATGATGGGAATGATTACTACTATTATTATTGGTAATTCGTCATCTTTTAATTATGATAATATGATGATTAATCCTCGTGGTTATAGATCAAAATATCAATTAGTTAAATAGATAATCCATTTTTTTTCTACCTCTTTTTCGTTATCTATAAATTTGTTATTTTATATGTTATTATAATAAATTGTCTAGTGCTGCTTTTACCTATGGTAATATTCTATTACTATACTGTATTTTTAATAAAGATAAGTCTACACCAACACCACAAACACAATCCGATGATAATAAAAATGAAAATTTGGATCGTGATGGTTATCTTCCAGATTATGTTATGGGGCGAATAAACGTATGTATTGAAACCTTTAATGTTATAATGAATTCAAAACCTGATAAACTTCATACATCAATCGTTATAATATCTAAAGATGATTATGTTAAAGAAATTAAAGAAAAAATGATTGCAGGTGGTATCTCTGAACAATACTTGGAATATGATAATAAATCAAAAACGATTGAATCTGTTTTTAATAGTATTCTTACACGAATAACAAAACTTACCAATCCCCCTTGTATTTATTTCATAGGTTCTGTTTGGCAAAAGGATATTTTTAATTCTATAGTTACATCCAAACTTAAGGAATATGAGGTTTTCTTCGAAGGTGCATTAGATA
>JBDUES010000191.1:0-27151 GCA_040297625.1 Candidatus Nitrosocosmicus sp.
ATACAACAGGATATCAGACATAGTATCGGGTCTGGTAAACTATAGAATGATTAACCAGTCTCGGTAAAAACAGATACACCATCCATATGGGAAAGTGTAGATTGTTTCTAATTATGCAAGAGATCTACTGTAATTAAAGTTGGACCAGAGTACATTTAGGTATGGGTCGCTATTGAACCAAAAGGTAAAGAAATCCAAGGAATCAGCATATCGAAAAAACGAAATATGTTTGTATTGGCAGAACGTTTTCTGTCATATGTTGTAGAGAAATATGGTTCACACCCGGTTTATACAGATGGAGGCACTTGGTACCTACCAGCATGTAAATTCTTGAAACTACCGCATCACGTTCATTTTTTGTATAAGTCTAGTGTCATAGATAATGCCGTCATATTTTTTCTAAATTGATTGTCACTGTGTATAGATAATCAATATTTTATAAAAAAAATAACGACACAAACTTAGACACTTTACTTATAAGAATATGAGAAAAGTATCATTGAAAGGACGATGCAATATATTAGAGATAGAACAATGAAAGCTTCGACGATTATTTCCCATGCAGAAAAAAGAAGTGTAAATTAAAACATGTGATCAATTGGTTGAATCTATTTGTAGATTTTCATAACAAGGAATTATGTCTTAAGTGAACAGAGCCGTTTTATAATAAATAATTGTTTATTAATTTGATCGAACAGATATCCCTATTTCAATATGAAGTTTTGAAAGGCCGATTTTGCAATTGCTTTTATCTTATAACTAACAAAATGTCTAATCTCTCCTATATCTTAAAGATCTTGACTTTTTAATAATTAATATCCGGTTCGTTCAAACCATCTCCTTTATTCTCTTGTATAAATGCAAGAGCAGATTAATGTCCTTCCTGAGGTCTTTGTATATTTTAACAGCCAATGCATTCCGTTAAACAAATAATCATTATAGAATCCTTTACAGCGTTTGATTTTATATCAATCTCTATCGCCAAATCTGCAAGCGGTTTGCTACCTTTGAACATTTGAAATGCTCAAGCATATCTAGAAAGAGACTTTAGTAGCCTTTGTTTCTCTTTGTATTCTTGCTTTTCCTTTTCGCTAGGAACATCGTCATCACCTGTTGTCTTGCGAATAATCTTACCTATATCTTTGAGGGATATATGGACCGCCATTGCTATCTCACTAGTAGTCTTTCCTTCTGTGGCTAGTTTTAAAACCTGTTTCTCCTTTTCCTTTCTACTTACAAGAAGCAATGACATACAGTATTACATATTATAATTAATTAAAAATAAAAAAATATTGCATCCTAAGACTATTTTACTACTACTTGGCCTCCCATCATCGAATGATAAATACAAATATAATCATATGTTCCTGGCTTGTTGAAAGTTAAAGTAAATGAATCTGTTGAGCCGGGGTAAATGTCCACATATTTTTTTGCTACAATGATACCAGAATTAACAAATTTTTCGGTTCCATCTATAGCAACAGGTTTTGATGTATTTAACATTGTTACATGGCCGTTTCTGTCTATTACATTATCAAGATTGGCTCGTTCGTTTGCACCTACTATTACTACTTGTCCATTATTGCCATTTTTATTTGTGACATTATTACTGCTAGTATTGATGTTGTTGCTAGGAGGCATTATTGTTGGTTGGCTATTTGCATTCGAAGGAACTGGTATAAATTGACTTGAATTTGAAACCATAAATGGTACATCAGGAGCAGTATTCTGTGCTTTATCATTTACAAAAGTTACTGTATGAGGCTCCTCCATTTGCGATGTCCCCATCCAAGTTACACTATCTCCAACATTAATTTCTACTTTTTGAGGGTCATATCCAAAGAATGGGTAAGTTACATTTCCTCCGCCAACTTTGACTTGAATGTTATGGTTATTGGTCGCACCTGCTGCTATTGCTGATGCAACATCGGGTGTCAAGCCAATTATTGCTGCTGCTATGGATAATGTGATAGCCAGTGCGATTCCAAATATACAAATCAGATGTGACGTGAATTTAATTATGGTTTTGTCTTTTAATGACATATTAGATCAAATTGTTACTGCAAGTATATAACCATAGCTATTGTATGCTAACAGGAATTCAGGTCAGATAATCATAGAGATATGAATGGTTATAACCCTAGGATAATATTGAACCGTCACTACTGTAAAATTCGAGTTATAGATATCTATTGCCAAATATTAACAATTGCAATAGTTAAAAAAATAAAGGTATATAGTATTCAGAATATTTTTTGTTTTGGATATATTATTTGATAATTATTACCTATATTCTGTTACTCAGTCATTGGTTGCCAGAGAAGATGATTAATGAACACGACGAAGAGTTTATCAATAATATCGATATAGAATTGGAGAAATGAAAACATGTGAAATTTGTGGCGGTACAGTATCATCTGGAACTACTAACACTATATGTTCATTTTGTAACAGTATTAGAGAATCTACATTGGCTTCAAAAGACTCTCTCGCACATCATATATGTGGTTGTGATAACGCAGATAGAAAGAATTGCCCATGGTGCAAGAAACCATGTCATCATGATACATCCTTGAACCCTAAGATATTGATTTCACCAATGTAATAAGCAATCCACAACTGGTTCAGTCCTAATAAGAAATGATGTAGACTAGAAGATATCTGTATCATTCATTTAAGGATTGGATTTGATATGTCTGAGATATGGTCATTATTCAAAATCATTCATTTTTATTCTAATATCCTATCAGCAAGTCCCAAGTATACACTTACTTATTTATCATTAATAGTTGAAATAGAATCAAATTTGTAGTTGTTCCCAATGAACCCGCTATCTACTTCAGTAACGATATAATAAAAGATATAAACTAAAAAATTTTTCTAAATCTTTTTGACTTCTGTTTTTATTTATTATTTGGTTGTACTATATTTATTTAAAATTTGTTTAATTATCTATAAATCCACAATCACAAGGACTGTGATTAGTATATTAAATATTCTGGGATGTTGAAGTATAGGAATAATAATTAAAAACTCAAACAAGAGCATCATATCATCTTTCGATTAATTCAAATAATGAAATTTGGTTTAAACAAATAGCAAGTATTAGATATATTTTCGGTTTTAGAATTAATATAAATATCTAAAAATTTTTCATAATTTCTCAGATATAATCTTATATCTATAAGCATATATTATTATGATAGATCTCCGTTATTGTTCAAAGAAAGAGAAGAAAAATTTAAAGCTAAAACTGGCATAGAACGAACAGAGATACTATATGACTCGGATAATATAGTAAAAAGAACAATTAATGATTTTCATAAAATAAAACAACAATTAGATAATTGCACTGATTCAACTGGACCTTCAGTATTTTTTAATACTCTTATATGGAAGGAATTTATTAATCTTAAAAAAAGAGGAATAAAACTTCGATTTATCACAGAAATAACTAAAGACAATGTTGTCCATTGTAAAGAACTAATGAAAATAACAGAGCTCCGACACCTCGATGGAGTTAAAGGGAACTTTGGAATAGCAGACGGTAAAGATTATGGTGGTTCAGCAAGCGTAAAAGAAGGACAGCCTCCTGTAGAACTTATACGTAGCAATGTCAAAACCTTTGTAGACCAACAGCAATTTTTCTTTGAAACTTTATGGAGTAAAGCAACTCCAGCTGAACAAAAAATAAAAGAAATTGAAGAAGGAATAGAACCAATACAAACCAAAGTATTGGAAAACCTTGATGAAATCAATGCGCATCTTAAAAAGACAATCACAAGATCCCAAGGAAGACTTATTTGTTCCTCTATGGGTGGGATGCAGTTGGTCTACAACAATTTCTTTAATATGTATAAAGATATTGTGAAAAGACAAAAAATAGGAGAAGGCGATGGAATTAAATGGCTAACCTTTATAGACGACAACAAAGATAATATCGAAATAATAAAGAAATTTTTGGATACAGGTATACAAGTAAGACATATAAAAAATCTCCCATCGATGAATTTTTCTGTAGATAGTAAAAGCATTCAAGCAACAATAGAAAGGCTGGATAAGGGAGGAGTTATAAATCGCTTATTAGTAAGCAATGAATCTGCGTATATAAATCATTTTACATCTTTTTTTCAAGAATTATGGGATAACCAAGGAATTGATGCTGCAGAGTGGATTGAAAATATAGAGCAAGGAATGGATTATGATATAGAAGTCATCAGACATTCTAATAGAACTTGGGACTTGTATGTGGACATTATTAAATCAGCTCAAAGTGAAATCTTTTTTATATTTCCAACATCCAAAGCATTTACTCGTCAACTTAGGGCAATATATTTGGCAAAACTTGTATCAAGAGACAGGAAAGCCAAAGTAAGAATATTAACGCCTAATAGCGAATTAGTTGAAGAATCAATTAAACGTTTACTAGATGAAGAAAAAGAAATACAGGAGAATGAGAATATGGATAACCAAAAAATATTGGATTTAGATATAGATTCTTTTTTAAAAAGTGATATCGAAATTAGATTTATTGAAAAAATGTCCAACACCAAAGCTACTATTGTAGTAGTCGATAGAAAACATTTTCTAGTAATGGAGCTGAAAGACGATGCAAAAGATACTTTTATTGAAGCTATAGGACAAAGTATACATTCAACAAGCAAAGCAGGAGTATTATCATATGTAGCCATTTTTGAGAATCTATGGAAACAATCAGAATTATATTATGAGATAAAAGAGTCAAATGAGAAATTAAAAATTAATGATAAAATGCAAAAAGAATTTATTAACACTGCCGCTCACGAGCTTCGAACACCGCTACAACCTATAATTAGTTTATCAAGCTTGCTTAAAGATAAAACCAAAGATGAAGAACAAAAAGAGTTACTTGATATAATAATTAAGAATGCAAGGAGATTAAAGAAATTAACTGAAGATATTTTAGATGTAACAAAAATAGAAGGCAATACATTACATCTAAATAAAGAAGAGTTTTGTATTGGAAGTCTATTACAATCGATAATAATAGAATTTGAAGGCTGTTTAGAAAATAATAGAGCAATAAAATTTGATTTACAGTTCAAAAACATTGATCCAAATCTAATTGTTGTTGTTGTTGATCAAAATAGGATATCACAAGTTATTTCAAATTTGATAAATAATTCCATAAAATTTATTTCAAACGAAGATAGAAATGAATATGCAGATGGTTTAATATCTATATGTGTTGAGAAAATTAGGACTGTTGATGGAAATAATAATAATATCAATACTGAAGTAATTATTAATATCAAAGATAACGGCGAAGGAATAGATTCAGAAATTTATCCAAGATTGTTTACAAAGTTTGCATCAAAGTCATTTCAAGGAACTGGTTTGGGGCTTTTTATATCAAAAAATATTATTGAAGCTCATGGCGGAAGAATATGGGCTAAAAATAATGAAGATGGAAAAGGCGCTACATTTTCATTTAGTTTACCGCTTGTCAAACAACATCTAGAAAACTCCTTTTTATGATTAAAATTACAATCAAATCTCATAGAAAACATGGACAATAATATCATATAAAAATGCGTATATAAGATATCAAGGCTCTGTTCACTTAGGATATAATTCCTTATTGTGATAATCTACAAATAGATTCAACCAATTGATCACATGTTTTAATTTACACTTCTTTTTTCTGTTGCATGGGAAATAATCGTCGAAGCTTTCATTGTTCTATCTCTAATATATTGCATCGTCCTTTCAATGATACTTTTCTCATATTCTTATATACAAAAAATGAACATGATGCGGCAGTTTCAAAAATTGACAGGCTTGGGGATACCATGTACCGCCATCTGTGGTTGAAACTGGATGATGACCATATTCATCAACTATGTTCGACATAAATCGTTTTGCCACTACGAACTTATTTCGTTCTTTTGATATGCTGATTCCAATGATTTCCTTACTTTCAATCTCAATAGCGACCCAAAGCCATATTATTCAGACCCAACTTTTATGACTGTTTCATCTTTTTGTATACAAGAATATTCTAAAACTTTCCTGTTCTTTGACGATACCATTTGAGGATTGTATTTCTGAATCCAGTTCCAGATAGAAACGTGGTTTCGTTTAATAAAGCAAGATGATAATCTTTCTTATACCTTTCTTAAAGAAAGACCTGAAAAATAAAATAAAAATACGGAGCATAGCCAATAAACTCTGAAGGTGTTCTATTTCTGGTATTCACAAATAAATGGAGGAGCATCTTCAATCTATAGATTTTTCCTTAAGTGAACAGAGTCGATATCAACAATTAAATGGCAATAGTAAATAGCATTTAACCTTGAAAGAAATATGATTTCTTTATTATAGTATGGATAACCACTATAATTGAATTTAATTAAAACAGTTAATTGATTAATATAATATTTTAAACAATTCTAGAATAATGCTGCATTAATTAAATAGTTCTTATTTATTTTTAACTATAATATCCTAAAATCATATAGATATCAATTAAAGGTATCCTTTTTAAAAAAAAATAATGAATGCAAGATTTTGCTGATGTAATGATGGCTGACTTTCAATAAATAGATCAAAGAAAAGACAAATATGATTTGCAGGATTCTTTTTTTAATTAAAAAGATATGCTAGTCACTACATTATAAGAAGGCCCATCTCCTTTTGTGATATTTACAGTTATAGGCAATCACGTTTCAATGGCGACAAAATTTGTCGTATGTGTAAGTAGCAACAGTATATTATCTATATCAAATTGTTCTTCCTTCTTCAATAGTTCTCGAGATTGAGAAACATGGATTAAAACCTAAGGACAAATGTTGAGAAACTTCGCCATTGTCCTTATATTTGTTGATCTTGAGATTATTATTTACTGTCATTACGGTCGTTTTGGTCACTAATTGCAAAATCGATAATACAAATTAAACAAACATGGGAAAGGATATATAATTATGCAACTAAGCGTTATTTTATATATTCTTATCTAAGAGAATAATACAAAGATGAATCAATTTAAAATATTAAGTATCATAACACTTGCAGCAATATTATTTCCTTCTATAATTGAAATAACATGATAGGTGCAAGCCATACTCACATTGCAGCTAGCCAATATGGTATAAGGTCTCAATCTTGAGATACAATAAATAATACTCATTGCGAGATTTGAGTCGTCAGGTGTATTCATTGACGGCTTTGATCATTCGATTCCTGGTGTAGGAATTATACCTTATCTTAATAGATGAGTAACCAGATGATTTAACTCTTATTGACACGCCTTCCTTCAGAGCGTCCAAAGCTTAAGACCTATATTGTTAATTCTAGATATAAAATGGAGAACATTCAAGGGATAATTTTGACACGCGTCCACTTGACCAAATTCGAGCCGCTAACGAGAATTTTTCAAAGATGCATTCCTGGCTAGCAATGATTAATAGACCGATGTGATTGAGTTCATGGCAAGTGTGACAAAATGAGATGTGAGAACCCTGTCATAAATCAGATCCTCGATGCTTACAAACCAATGTGGTCGCTAAATCATGCCATTTCTCTAATGGGTTGGGACTTTGAGACTTTTATGCCTAGGAAAGGGACGGAAGAAAGAGGAGTGGCCGATTCTCAACTTCGTATGCTGCATAAGGATCTTCTGCTAAACAAAGATTTTGTTGGTCATGTTGAGTCAGCGAAGAAATTGGGGAGCCTTAGCGATTTAGAGAATGGCATTATACGAGTACTCGACAGGGAAATAACCAAGCAGATCAAGATACCCAAAGAGTTGACTGAATCAGAATCTCTGGAAAGAATAAGGGGTAACATGGTATGGAGGGAGGCGAGGGAAAAATCTGATTTCATGAGGTATGCACCCCACTTGAAAAAAATGATAGAAATAAAGAAGCAAATCGCTGATAAGATAGGTTATGAAAAGCATCCGTATGATGCGCTTTTGGACAATTTCGAAGAAGATCTTACAGTAGATGATTTGGATAAAGTATTCGGTGCGTTGACTTCGCGTATTCAGAAGATTCTGAAAAAACTCGTGGATTCAGGCAGCCCATTTTGTGAAGAGAGCAAACTTGGAAAATCAAAGTATGATATCCAAAAAGTTGATGAGCTCAATCATGACATTTTGACTCTCTTGCAATTCGACATGGAACGTTTCAGAATGGACGTATCTACTCATCCTTTCACTGAGGCTATGGGTCTCAACGACGTAAGAATAACTACTCGATATGAAGGGACCGATTTCAAAAAGTCGATATCTAGCACTATTCACGAAGCTGGTCATGCCTTGTATAATCTGCAATGCGATCAGTCATTGTCTGTTACTCCCGTTGAAGGCGGATCTTCGCTTGGGCTCCATGAATCTCAGTCAAGGTTCTGGGAGAATATTGTAGGCAGAAGCCTGCCTTTTGTTCAATTGATATCTCCCTTGGTTAGAAAGCAAGTAAGTTTCGCAAACCAAGCAACAGATGACGAGTTGTACCTGTATTTCAACAACATCAAGGCTGATTATATACGAGTTGACGCCGACGAAGTCACATACAATCTCCATATAGCAATAAGATATGAGATAGAGAAAAAAATATTTGGAGATGAACTCAGCGTCTGTGAGATTCCTGAATTCTGGAACGATAGAATGGAGCAGCTGCTGGGAGTGAGACCAACTAAGGATTCACAGGGGGTGCTTCAAGATACCCATTGGAGCAGTGGACTCTTTGGCTATTTCCCAACTTACACTTTGGGAAACTTGGTTTCAGCGATCATTGCTTCAAAGATGCGCAAAGACCTGGAGGATTACGAGGAAGACATCAAGGGTGGCAATTTCAAGCCTATCAGGGAATGGTTAAGATTAAAAATACATCAGCATGGATCTGTTTATGCTCCCAAAACGCTTCTTAACAATGCCTTCAAAGAATACTATAATCCGGATTACTTTGTGACCTACATAGAGAATAAATACCTTAGGTCTTGAACCCTGGTCTATTTGATTAAAGATATATTCTAATTCTTTTATACCATTTTTTTGATTTCTTTTGCTAGAAGTGAAGCACTTCGCATGTAACCTTAAATCTGTCAAAATAACCCCGATTATATGCAGATATCCAATCCATAGATATATCCAAAATTTATTGCCTATAGATAGTAGTTATTCTGATTAACCTAGGGAGCTTCAATCAGAGGAGTCGACAAGGGTTAAAAGAACAAGTCAAATTTGTTTCACATACCGCCGAACCAGCTCTCTATTTTATTAACGTATTTAATTATAGATTATTATGGTAACCATATAATATTGTTGAGTTAAAAAAAAGTTTCAGTTAGTTAGATTCATGCTCCATACTTCCGGATAGAGACATGCAAACATCAAGTGACCAAACTAAATTTTTTCTTAATTCTTTACCTATCACGAATCTAAATTACTTCTGTCACTTCTCCGAAGTACTCCAAAAATATTAGTTAAGGGATCAACAGAATCTTATTCTGTATTTTTACAATTGTAATCATAACGAATTTTTTATTTTTTGTAAATTTAGTAAAATAATAACAATTATTGGCAATTACTTTAAATAGCAATTATATAAATTAGATTTAATAATGGGTAATAGCAAAAAAAATTATCTAATTTATAAACAGAACAATGTAGGAATTGAACATATAAGGATTTGTTTAGAAAGACCAAAATATTTGGTGGAATTTAATTAAATGATGCACAAAACAATGTCCTCCATTAATACCCGTACCATAATATTCTCTTTTTCCATCTCGATATTTGCTTTTATGATGATGATGTTTGCATTTCAATCTTCAGGATATAACGCATTTGCCAAAGATCAACCTTCACCTTTGGCTGGAATGAACTTTACAAAGTCTCAAGATGTATATAGTAAAAATGGAGTTTTGAAAACTACTCTCGTTGCAGAATACAAGATAGGTAAAGTTGACAACCAGACAATCACTGCAATGGTCTATAACGGTTCTCTTCCAGGGCCAACTTATCATGTCTATCCTGGAGATAAGGTTGAAATTGATTTAGTAAATAATCTCAACGAGTCTACCAATCTTCATTTTCATGGAATGCATGTATCTCCTGCAAATAATTCAGATAACATATTTCTTGATGTTGCTCCTGGTAAAACACAACATTATACTGTCGATATTCCAAAAAATCATGATCCAGGTACGAATTGGTATCATTCACATTTGCATCAACTTTCTTATGGACAAGTTTCAGCAGGTCTGTCTGGCATGTTTATTGTTGAAGGGTTAGAAAAGTTACTACCAAAGTCATTACAGAATATCACACAACATACCTTTGCCATGAGAGATTTTCCATTTGACAATCTATTCGTTACTACAAATAAATTAAGTAATACAATTTCAGGTCATGAACGCCTAACCGTTAACGGAGAAGTCAATCCAGTTATCAACATTAAATCAGGAGAGACTCAGTTATGGCGTTTAGCAAACATCGGTTCTGAGAATGAATTCTCAGTTAACCTCCCTGGCCATACATTCCATGTTATAGCAGAAGATGGAAGTCCGGTTTGGAAGGTATGGAATAATGATACTCTTTTTCTTCCTTCTGGAAAGAGGTTTGATGTATTAGTGACTGCGACAGGCAACGGATCTATTCCATTAGGAGCTCCTAATAAATTAGTTACTGCACCGTACGATTATCACATTGCGACTGTAATTATAAAAGGTAACCAAAAAGATGTGCAACCTGCAAATATTATTCCAACAAGTTTAATTCCAAAGAAAGATCTGAATCTTGTGAACATCGCTAATCATCGAGTTCTTAATTTCTCCTCAAACGATAGAGATTGGATATACAAGATAGATAACAAGACGTTTGATCCAAATAGAATAGATCAAAAAGTGAAGCTTGGAACTGTAGAGGAGTGGAAGTTAGTAAACCTTGACCCGGCAGACTCTGGCAATATTCATCCATTTCATATTCATGTCAATGATTTTCAGGTAGTATCAGTCAATGGGAAACCATATGACGCTCACGGATACCAAGATACAGTTATCATTCCAACTAAGGGTGAAGTGGTTATTCGAATCCCATTTGAAGATTTTGTGGGAAAATCTGTCTATCACTGCCACCTGATGTTCCACGGGGACTATGGTATGATGGGTACCTTTGAGATCGTCAAATAGGTGATGATGTTATTTGGAGATTAGTAGCATGTTAAAGACAAATATGTACCAAAAAGGAAAAGTCATGGCTTTGTTCGTAGTATTAACCTTTGCTGTAGCCATACTCACAGCAGTAACCTTTCTTTCAGAGCCATTTGTTGTGGTAGCGCAAAGCCCAGGAAATGACCCATATTCTTGTTTCAAGTCAAACGTTACAATAAATACTTGTCCTTCAAACTCAAATATCAAAGGCCTCATTAATGACCCAATGTATTGTTTCAAGACAATTGGAGAAACGAAGGTGGGTGCTGGCAGTATTCAAAATTGGACAAAAAGCATCCAGAACTTCAACTCCTTAATACCTACTGACAACACAATAGCATTAATAAATAAAGATAAAAATATAGTGGGAGGTGGCGGCCCAATAACTGATATGACCGGGATATGGGATGTAATGAAAAATGGACATATGACTCGACATGACAGACAAATGGTATTGGACGAAGTTTATAGTCTCTTGGCAGCCTCCAAACCCGGGTTTACCAAAATACAACAGAATGTGCTAAGTACATGTATCACTGCTGATGCCAATTCTTTAGGCCCTACGCCTAACTACTAGGCCCTACGCCTCTATAGGAAAGACAATCGCCTACTAAATATTCTCTTTTTTTATTCATTTTGAAAGTCGCCTTTCACTAGATGTACAATAACTCCTTCTTTAGTTGTAAGTCGAGATGTTCCAATAAACTAAATAGGCGAAAGATATACATGTTCCTTCTTGAACTTAAACGGCGGGTCCTAACCTTTTATTTGGTCTTTCATACTTCAACAAGGAAATTGTCTAATGGGCAGGATGTTGATATTATATCACTCTCGGGTCGCCGCTCTTGTCAGTATCAGTCAATCTGCGTTACTGGTTTGAGATTAACAAAATGCTACGCGTGTTATCGTATGTGATATTGCTGTTAGGTTCCTAGCGATACGGAAATATATTTCCTAATTTTACATTACGATAGGATTCGTAAATTTAGAATACTTTTAATTGATATATGATTTCCAATTTTTCTCATCATCAGCTAATGAGATTAGGATGGAATAATTAAAAATTATAATTTATATGCTAGAGGCCACAATGGATCGCATAAACCCAAGTATTGATTGCGATACCCTGTCGATCTGCTACAAAGTTGATTTATTATAGTCAATTCAATACAAGTATATTTTATGACCTATATACCCATAATTTGATATCGGTAAAAAATTTAGGATTTGAAATATCCACATAGTATTACAATTCTATATTACTCAAATCGCTAAAAAATATTTTTTTAGATTGAAATAAATAAAATGCATTACATCTGCTTTGTTGCATGATTCATAATAAATATCCAGAACACGATCATCAGGAGAAGAGATATTTTATAATCGCACAAGATGTGCAGACCAGGAAGGACAAATATGGCAATTTCACTATAAGCCCTAACTCCATACATTCTTTGGTTTTTCTATAGAACTAGCATCATTCAACGATGATAATATGAAAATAATAATATTAATTGAAGATCCAAGAATTTTGATAATACAGTAAATCAAGGGATATTGAAATAGATAGCAATGTCAATAATACAAGAATTCAACATTGCGGTTATAGAATAAGGAAATTATCCCATATCTCCGATATTTATTTTGTCTCCACTACAAGGAGAATTAATACATAAAAATTAAATGATGGTAGAAATGGAGAAAACGTTTTTTATAACCAATTTTTACTTTATATAACAATTTGTAAATGTTCGCTAAATTAATATTTATTAGGTGCTTTGTTGCATGATTCGAAAAACAGTTAAAACTATGTCACTTTCTTAGTTAATCAATTTAAATTATGACTATTTCCATTTTGTCCTCGACACTAAAACGTTAGTAAAAAACGATTTACAATAATCATGCAACAAAGCAGTTTTTATAAATAAAATAAATTTAAATCATCTGTTGCTATGCTATGCTGTAGCATTAATTTAAATAGAATCAATAGTATTTTAGGCTCTGTAAAGTTAAGAGATGACATTCCTGTTATAATGAAACGCAAACAAGTTGAGCCATTGTTTCACATGTTTTAGTTTACAATTCTTTTTCCGACATGGAAAATAGTCATCAAAACCTTCAGTTCTATCTTTGATATACTGAATAGTTCTTTCTATCAAACTTTTCTCATATGATGAATGGATATATGGTGATTGAGTTTCAGGAACTTACAAGCCTGTGGGTACCATGTTCCACCATCGGTAGAGACAGCATGTTTTCCATAATTTTCAACCATATTTTTTGATAGAAAACGTTCTATGGCAACAAACATATTTCGCTCTTTAGAGATGCTTAATCCTATAATTTTCTTAGTTTCAGATTCAATAGTAGCAACCCATCAGAGCCAAATAAATTCGGAGCCAACCTTTTATTTGATTTTCATCGATTATAAATTCTGTAATATTTATTTTCCTAAAAAACAGTCTTTTAGGTTTGTATTTTTGAATCCAATCTCTTATTGCGCTATGGCTTCTTTTAACAAGTTTTATACAAAAAGATAATGCCTTGGAAGTATTTCTTACCGATAGGCCGTTAAAATAAAGGTGTAAAGAATATACTATATCTTCTGATTTAGTTCTCCTTCTTACTTGATATAACATAAAAGATAAGCAATAGAGACAGCTAAAGCTTTTTCCTTAACTTTACAAAGCCGTATTTTATATCATTAATTGATAAACATTATAAAATAAAATATAGATTATTTTGCGGTGAATAAATAGGGCAGATAATAATGATGATTTTATTTGTCCTGGTCCAGATTAAAGTCTCGAGATTGTTTTAGTTTTTCAGAGAAGCTAATTGTTTTACCATGATCGGAGATAGAAATATTGGTATTAATTCGTATGTTCAATCCTAATGATCTAAAAATACCAAGTAGATCACCTCCAGATATTTTTGAAAATTCACCATAACGTATCAACTCATTTAATCTTTTGATAAGGATTTTAGTTTGAAAAGGAAATTGTTGTTCTGCAAGATCTAACACCTCATCGCCACGATCATACAAATATCTTTTCAGAAAATCTCGCTCCGATACACCACTACCACCACCTTCTATAGAGTTGGATTTTTTTTGATTTAATTCATTTTGTTCCACAGTTTTTCTTTCTTTTTCTTTATACGCAAATTGTTCTTTTAGAGCCCTCATTTTTCTAGCTTTTATTAACTCCAGATCATGGTCATCAATATTATTTGAATTTTCACTATCGGCAGTCAATTTAACCTTTAATCACCCCTAATGGTACTAGTCGCACTGCTTTTGTAGCAATACCCACATTATGTGATACATCTGCGACCATATCTACATCTTTGTATGCATCGGGTGTTTCTTCAACTAAACCATTCTTGGTCATAGATTTTACGTAAATACCCTTAGATTCCAATTTTCTCTTTACTTCATCTATGGTATGAATTCTTTTTGCATGAGACCTTGACATGGTTCTTCCAGCACCATGAGCAGTTGATCCAAAGCTTAAATCCATAGATTTATCATTTCCTAACAATATCCAGCTAGCAGTACCCATAGATCCAGGAATAATTACAGGTTGACCTATAGAACGATATCTTTGAGGTAGTTGTTCCATTCCCCCAGGAAATGCACGAGTTGCCCCTTTTCTATGTACAACCAAATCCCGGGTTTCATCTCCATCAATTCTATGGCGTTCCACTTTTGCAATATTATGAGAAACATCATATACTAAATTCATATCTAAATCTTGTTCACTCATTTTAAGAACACGCTGAAAAGTCATTCTTGTCCAATGAGTGATCATTTGTCTATTTGCCCAAGCGAAATTCAAAGCTGAAAACATGGATTTTCTATAACTTTCACCCTCCGGAGAGATATTAGGAACACAAGCCAGTTCTCTATCTACAACATTTAGATTATATTTTTTTGCGGATTGTTCAGATATACGCAAATAATCACTGCACACCTGATGTCCAAATCCTCTTGAACCACAATGAATTAAAATTTGTATTTGACCCTCTTTTGTGATTCCCATAGTTTTTGCGGCTTTCTCATCATATATCTTGTCTACTTTTTGAATTTCAAGGAAATGATTTCCAGAACCTAGGCTACCTAATTGAAGAGAACCTCTTTTTCTGGCATTGTTTGAAATATGAATAGGATCGGCCCCATCCATTTTTCCAGATTCTTCACAAGATTCAAGATCGCTGTTTATTCCATAACCATTTTCTACCGACCATTTTGCACCTTCTACTAGTAATTCATCTAATTCAGAAGAAGTAAGCTTAATTGGCCCCTCACTCCCAACACCAGTTGGAATAGAAGAAAACAGTTCGTCTACAAGTACCTTGAGTTTTGGACGTATATCGGATTCAACAAGGTCTGTTTTAATCAATCTAACTCCACAATTAATATCATATCCCACACCACCAGGACTAATAATACCCTCTTCAAGATCAGATGCGGCTACACCTCCAACAGGGAAACCATATCCTTCATGTCCATCAGGCAATACAACCACATGCTTTTTAACTCCTGGAAGAGTAGTTACATTTACAGCTTGGTCTAGTGTACGATCTTCGACCATTTTGGAAATTAATAAATCATTTGCAAATATCGTAACTGGAATGTTCATTCCTTTAGACTCATCTTTAGATATTTGAAATTTAAAATCGGAAATTTTATTAACCTTGTGTTTCCCATTTTTTGTTACTAATAAACTAGACATTATTACCTATATGTTAAATATTTTAATCTTGTTAAATATTAATCATCCTAAATAATAAATTAGATAACCATTATTTTAGATCAATCAATGCCTATTTTACCTATTGATAGTGGAAGATATGGAAGTAAAGAAATGAAAGAAATTTTCGAAGAATGTAAAAAATTAGATTTTGAATTAAAATTTGAAGCAGCCGTTGCAAACGCACAAGCAGATGTTAATATAATTCCACAGGATGCGGCTGTAGAGATAACAAAAATAATAACATCAAATAAGATAAGTCTAAACAGAGTTAAGGATTTAGAAAAGGTAAGCGACCATGATACTGCTGCAATAGTAGAAGCAATTAGCGAACTATGTTCAAACACAACAAAGCCTTGGATTCATTATGGATTAACCAGTAATGATGTTGTTGATACCAGTACATCAATGCAAATGAGAGAGGCATTCACAATTATTGAATCAAAAATACAAGAACTAATAAAAGAACTTTTAAAGAAAGCTAAAGAAAATCAAAATTTACCGGCAGTAGGCAGAACTCATGGTCAACATGCCAGCATTATTTCATTTGGTTTAAAATTTGCAATTTGGTCAAATGAGATGATAGACCATTTAACAAGAATTGAAGAAGGCAAAAAAAGGTTTTTGCTATGTAAGACTTTGGGGGTTGTTGGAACTGGTTCTATAATGAGAGAAAAATCACTAGAAGTACAAAAAAGGGTTTCAGAAAAACTAAATCTTTTTCCAATTGAGGCAGCCACACAAGTAATTCCAAGAGAAAGATATGCAGAAATGGTTTTTATAATTGCATTAATCGGATCTACACTAGATAAAATAGCTATAGAAATAAGAAATTTACAAAGAACCGAAATTGGAGAGGTTCAAGAATCGTTTAAAAAGGGTCAAATGGGAAGTAGTGCAGTACCTGTAAAAAAAAATCCAATCAAGAGTGAAAGAATTTCATCTTTAGCCAAAATTCTTAAATCTAATGTATATACATCTTTAGAAAACATACCTTTATGGCATGAAAGAGATTTATCTAATTCGGCTAATGAACGTTTTATAATTCCTATAACAGCTATTTTAATAGATGATATGATTACTACAATGATAAAAATAATTGCAGGGTTATTCATAGATAAGGAAAAAATTTTGAATAATATAGAAATAACCAAGGGGCAAATATTTGCAGAATTTGTTCTTCAACTATTAATTTCAAAGGGTATTCCGAGATTTGAAGCATACAGAAACATACAAAGAATAGCATTCAAATCAACTGAATCAAAAGAACATTTTTTAAAGTCGTTATCAAAGGATGAACATATTATTAAAAATATTACTATAGAAGAATTAAATTCCATTTTCAATCCGCAAAATCAATTATCTGCATCTAATCAAATTATTAATAATATAGCAAAAAGAGCCGAAAAAATGAAAATATTTGAATAATAACTTATAAGATAGAAGAATATATTATATAAACTTAGGGTCCGTGAAAAACTATATGAAGTCCAATTTTGACAGGGATAAAGAAATTTTTGTGAAGAAAGATCCCAAGTGGACTATTAGTTTATTACATCATGACCATGCAAAAGGTTTTTTCATAGCGGTTTCATTTATTTCAATGATAACCACAGGTTTTTTTGGAATTCCTTTGATTTCAAATTTTTTTTTAAATAAGAATATCGATTCAATCCATTGGATATATACGATATTTAGTTTAATAGGTTGTATTTGGGGATTTATGGCATATAACCAATTTGATAAGTTTACAAAATTGGTTAAAAATACGTGGTCATTAGCCCATAAATTGGATCCTATGATAGGAGAATATGATTACAAAACATTCAATCCTGAAACCAAAAAATGGGAAGAAGGATATATACACTACGGGATTGTAGATTTCTGGGGAAGCGAAAACGAAGTTCCACAATGGATAGATAAAGCAAAATATTGGAAAATATTTATCGAATTGCAGAGAATAAACAAGAACACAACACTACAAATAACAAAGGATAAAAATCTTCCATTTAATGAAGGAAAAAATAATTTGGTTGTTATAGTAAAAGAGAATAATTCTGACCACGATTTAAAAAAAAATATAAAGTTAGATAATAGTAAATATAAAAAATTCCGGGTAACCCTCCCACAATGGCTAGTAATAAATACAGAATATAAAAAATTTAATTCAAATTTTCAGTTAGAAATAAGTACTCTTACAAATACAATTACAGAAGTTAATAAAAATATTCCAAAAATAATTGATGAAATAATTGAAAGAGAAAAAATTATTATGGTGCAACCATGGAATATGTTTATATCAATGGTAACATATTTAAATAAAAGCCTTCATCTAAGAATAATCTATAGCGAAATAAAAGAAATAACACCGGGGGCAAAAAAACGTCGAATTCAGTATATAAATGACAATCTTTCAAGAACATCAACAAATGCACTGATTGAAGCTATAATAATTAAAGCTAAAATGATTGGAATCGATGATCGATCTTCAAATAAATTATTATCACTGATTAAATTCTTAAAAAATGAATACGAAAAATTAGGTTTAGGAGAAGGTTCTAGTGAATACCACAACCTTCATCATTCACTAGAAGTTGCATACATGAGTTTAAATATGCTACCTAAAGAAATCCACGGATACAGCATCAATAAGAAAGACTATGAAATAATGCTTGTTGCAGGATTATTACATGACTACAATCCCAAGCAGGAGATTAAATTCCGTAAATCACATTCAACAATACCTAGAGTAACAAACACGTTAGAGGAAATAAGGAAAAGAAGAATTCATGACGCTTATTTTAATTTTAACGATGAAGAGTTGATAAAATTTTTTAGGAAGTATGACTCACCCTTAATACCAACAAAAGAGTTTGCAACAGTAAATCCTCAATATTTAAAAAATAAGGAGAGTAAAATAGAGAGTAAAATAGTAGAAGCTTTGATTTGGAGAACAGATTATCCTTTTGATGAAAAATCTCAAACTAATTTTAATCAGTTATTGATAGAAATTAATAATAGTGATTATAGTTGTGATAAAATTAATTTAATAGCTGAAATTTTATCGCTGGCTGATCTCTCTGTAACCTATTTGAGTTCAGATCCGCTTCTAGCATGGAACAGAGTGATAAAATTATATCAGGAATTAGACCTTCCCATAGCAGAAGCAGTTTCAGGAACAGACAGGTTTCTGTCCCTTTTTTCAGAAGGATCATTATTTAAGGAAATAATATCTGGAAAAAACTTTCCTGTAGTATTTAGACAAAAATGGGATAATGTTTACAGATTCTTTCACGAAGGAAATCCTTCGAATCGCATCAATAAAATAATTCTTGATGCAAGAATAAGATATCAAAAGATAAACATGGAAGTAGATATGAATATTTGCGATTTTTTAATTAGTATTGCCCTCATCAATAAAAATGAATTTTTTATAGGTATTGGGAAAAATAAAGAAGATATAATGGTAGCACAATCAAAATTAAAAGCATTTGGAATAGAAAATTTAGAAGTTTTTCCTGGAAATATAGAAAGATTACTACCATTTATAAAAGACAAATCAATTGATAACTTTATAATAAACATATCTAATGACGAGATAAAAATAGACGTTAATAAGACTAGATTATTAGATCTATTTTATTCATATCACTCAAAATTAGTTTCAAAGGGAACAATTCAAATAATAGCAGGAAAAGATCAAGATTATGAGGAAATAATATCATTAATACCTAATCAAGTATTTAAACTATTAAGTGTATCCAACAACAATGTCATATCAAAAGATATTTTGAATAATGAATTTATCGATTTTGATAATTTAGAAAAGATTAAAACAATAACAATTTTAAAGATAAATAAATAATCAAGAATAAAAAATAATAGGCAACTATTAGAAATATAAAATAACTCAATATTGGTCCATATTAAAAAATTAGAAATTTTTGGATTTAAGTCATTCGGATCAAAAAATATAATATTAAATTTTCAAAAAGGATTAATTGTAGTTACAGGTCCTAATGGTTCTGGCAAAAGTAATATTCTGGACGCAATTTTATTTGCATTAGGTGAAAATAGTCCCAAAGCTCTTCGAGTGGATAGATTTCAATCTTTATTCCATGACACCTCCACGGCGACAAATAACAATAACAATAGTACAAATAAAACAGTAAGAGTAAGTTTAACTTTTGATAATGTAGATAGAGGAATTCCAGTAGATAAAGATAATGTTACTATTACTAGAGAAATGTCTGGAATAAATAGTGGAGAAAGTCAGTACAATATCAACGGAAAAAAAGTTTCAAGAAATAATATAATGGAACTATTAGAAATAGTAGTTGCATCACCCAACAAATTGAATATAGTACAGCAAGGCATGATAACAAGAATATCTGAATTAAATTCAGAAGAAAGAAGAAAAATAATAGAAGATATTACAGGGTTATCTTATTTTGACGAAAAGAAAAATCAGGCTATGAAACAATTGGAAGAATCGGATAGAAGACTAGAAATAGCTTTATCTAAAATGGATGATGTAAAAAATAGGATAGATGAGCTAGAATCAGAAAGAAATGATCAGCATAGATTTATTCAATTGGGATCTGAGATCAAGAGATTAAAAGCTATAAAAACCTCTGGAAGTTTAAAGAAAATAATCAAAGATATTACAGATTTTAGTAATAGAAATGATATTAAAGAAAATAACATTAAAATAATTTCAAACGAGATAAATAAATTAAATCAACAAATAGAGCAATTAAATAACGAGAAAGAACAATTTTTGATTTTGTCAAATGATTCAAATAAAGAGAAAAAAGAACTGGAAACAAGATTATCATCAGTAATTTATCAATATGAACGAACTAATGCAATAATAAAAGAATCTCAATATTATTTCAATCAAACAAACCAAAAAGAAAAAAACAATTTACTAGAACAACAAATACAATATCGAAAATTAAAAGATTACGGAGAACAATTAATCCTAATAAAAAATAAAATTGAGGAAGAGAAAAAAAATGGTGAAGAAGTAGAAAAAAAATTATATGGAATTGGTGAAGAAGTAGAAAAAAAAAATAAATTAAATTTAAACGAAATAAATAGAAAGAATTCTCTGGAAACAAGATTAAAAAAATTAGTACGAATCAAAGGCGAATTTGAAGTCAATATTGCTAGGGATGAAGAAAAAATTAAAAACCTTTCAGATAAAATTAGAGGTAATGATAGATTAATAGTAGAATTACTTACAGAAAGGAAAGAAAATGAGAAGAGGATATCAGATTTGAGCATTGAAATTAAAGAAGTTTATACAAATATTACAAAGATAAAAAACAATAGATCTAAAATTGATACTGAATCTATAAAACTAAGTAGAGAATTAGAGATATCTAAAAAAACGATCGATGATGCAGAAAAAACGATTTTAAAATATGATGAAAAAATGAAATTAGCTAAAAATATTCTGACTGAAGATTATGCTATTGCAACTTTATTGAAAGATTTTAAAAATTTAGATATCATAGGATATGTATTTAATCTATTAAAATGGAACGAAAAATACCAAAAAGCTATTATTGCTTCTGGAAATGAATGGATGAAATCCATAGTTGTAAAAGATATCAAAAGTATGGTTATATTAGCAGAATTTTCTAAAAATAGCGGAATACCATTTCTAAAGATAATTCCTACAGAATTACTTGATGGATCAAAGATTAAAAAAATACCGGATGATCCATCAATATTAGGACTCTTGTCTGAATTTGTATATTGTGAAATAAATAATTTGTCAGAATTTTTATTTGGTAACATCATTCTTACTAAAAATCCAGTAACGGCTTATATCTTATCAAAACATGGATATAAAGCAGTATCCATTACGGGAGAGATTTTTTTTCCAAATTTGTCTCTAATGCAATTTGATTATGGTTCAAAAATATCCGATCTTACCAAAGATATTTTGTTATCCGATTCTATTGAAAGCTTAAAAATCAATATGGAGAAACTAAAAATGTTAACAAAAATAAAAACTTCTGAATTACACAAAATCAATGAAGAAAAAATAACAAATAACAATTTACTACATTCAAATAATTTACAAGTTTCTGAGGTGGATAAAAGAATCATAGAAATTCAAAATAGAATAAATAAACAGCACCAGGATAGTGAAAAATTAATTGTCAGTAATACAAATAATAGTACAATAATTGATAAAATAACAAATATCCTCTATAGATATAAATCAAGATTCATAATTATTGAAAAAGCTACCAATCAAATAAAAATAGAATTAGACCAAATAGAAAAAGAAAATGATATTGAAGAAATAAATAATTTGAACATAGAGAAAAAGAAGATTAGTAATGAACTTGAATTAAAAAATAACCAACTAAGACAATTGACATTAACACAGTCTCTTTTAAAAAACAATTTTGATAATACAAATCAACAATATCAAAAATTAATCAATGAAAAGGAAAACATAGAAAAGGAAAAGGAAAACAGGAAAACGATTTTAGAAAAATCAAAAATTGAATTAAGAGATATCGAATTAGAGTTGGGAACGTTAAGAGAAAAAGAAAACAAGATAATACAATCAACAAGTTCTACATATACAAAACTACAAGAATTTGAACACATATACAGAAAATTAACCGAGAATGAAAAAAAAGCTATTAAAGAATTGAATTTGTTAGAAAAAGAAATAGCTATTGCCAATAAAGATAGTTTAGATTTACAAAATCAAAAAATAAATCGAATAAACGAACTACAAGAATTAGGATATAAAGAAACATTAGATAGTTACGAGGTAGAAAACACATATCAAGAAATAAAAATAGAATATGAAAGTATTAAAGAAAGAATAAACCTACGTGCAGATGAAACGTATTTAGAAATAATAGATGGATACCGCGGAATGTCAAATAAAAAAAATCAGCTAGAAGAGGAGAGAAATTCTATTGTAAGGTTTATCGAGGAAACGGGAAAAGAAAAGGAAAACGTCTTTACTAATGCATTTAAAAAAGTAGACGAGGATATTAGAAAAACATTTTCAGAGATAACAGGTGGAAGCGCATGGCTAAATTTGGAAGACCCGGAGAATATTTTTTCTGGCGGAATTTTGTTAAGGGTACAGTTTCCAAGTAAACAGGCTAGAGAATCCACTGCTTTATCAGGAGGTGAAAAAACAATGGCAGCAATAGTTTTTCTACTAGCACTCCAATCACTTAAACCATCACCTTTCTATTTAATGGATGAAGTAGACGCACATTTAGATGCTCAAAATACGGAAAGACTATCAAAGATTCTATTACTTAGATCTGAAGATAATCAAATAATAATGGTAACTCTAAAGGATTCTACGGTAGCTAAATCAGATCTTATATTTGGAGTATATCCAAAAAATGGAATTTCTCAAGTAGTAAAATATAATCATCCGAGTAAAGTCAAATCAATCAAATAGAATTAAACTTTTTATTTTTCATACCGTATTATTTTTATAATAAAAACAAGAAACAAAATGCTCTTTGGAAATTTTGTATTCTTGAGGATCATTAGTACATTCTTTAAAAGATAATTTACACCTGTTAGAAAATTTACAACCAGTAGCAGAAATATCCAACAAATTTGTTTTTTCATAATTTTTATAGTATGTATCAGAACCTACGGAAGAAAAACTAACAGCATCCAATAACATCCAAGTATATGGATGAAGTGGATTTAAAAGTACTTCATCGATATCTCCAAATTCAACTAAATTTCCTGCAAACATAATACCAATTTTATCACCGATAAATCTGGAAGTAGCTAAATCATGAGTAATATAAATAATAGAAATATTCAAACTATTTCTCAAATCATTTAATAATGACAAAATTTCTGCTCGTATAGAAACATCTAACATGGATACAGGCTCATCAGCTATTATCAATCGAGGGTTGCTAACAATAGCCCTAGCAATTGAAACACGTTGTCTTTGGCCACCAGAAAGCATGCCAGGATATTTTTCTAAAAATTCTTCAACAGGTTCTAATTTGGTTTTACTCAGAGCGATTCTAACCTTCTTTTCTTTTTCAGCATAACTTAGACTACTATTATGAATTTTTAAAGGTTCCATAACGATATCCTTGATTTTAAGATAAGGGTTAATGGAGCTGTATGGGTCCTGATGAATCATTTGTATTAAGGAATAAAAAGTTTTATTTTTTTTTAAAATATTAATATTCTGTCCTAGAAAATATATATCACCAAAATCAGGAATTATAGATCCTACGATAAGTCTAGCCAAAGTAGTTTTTCCCGAACCAGATTCTCCTGCCAATACCAAAACCTTACCTTGATCGAGTTCAAAAGATACATCATCAATGACTTTTTTAATCTTTAAAGATGGTGAAAAAAATTTCAAAGCATTTTGTTTTATGGAATAATATTTTTTTACATGTTTTAGTTGAAGTAAAGGCATAAATAAATTAAAGAAGGTATTGATATAAAATATAATCTATACTCACATCTAATTTTACAGGTATTAGATGACAAACCAATAGGTAAAAATAATTGTTACATTATTTTTGTTTTTAAAACTTTGTCAAGTACTTTAGTAATAACTACACTAAATATCAAAAATAATAAAAATTCAACATAGTGATTGGTTTTACAAATTTTACATATAGTCTTTGATTTTGATAAGTTTAAAATTAAATTTTGTTCTTCAATAAATAATTCATTAATAATTTTATAAAATTTAGGATATAAAGAATTAATAATTTTTATATTATCTGGAATAACAGTATCGAAAGACAAGTCATCAAAAACTAATGTTTTTAAATTAGATTTATAATATTTTACTAAAGTACCTTTTACCTCTTTGGTTTTAGATATTTTAATTAAACCATTTTTTCTTAGAACGTTAATATGATGTCTTAATGTTGTTGTTGCTATTTTAAAATTAGATTTTTTTAAACGAATCATTAGCTCGCTTACGGAAAGTTCTTTATGATAAAGCAGATCCAAAATTTTGATTCTGTGAGGATCGCTTAATCCTTTTGTAATTGTCAAGCTTAAAGGGATTGTAACTAATAGTTTCTCATTGATTGTATTATTTTTCATCTAATAATTTTTTTATTTGAAATCTATTTATTAAGATATAATGATGTGTCGAATAACTACTTTTCATATTTCTCCAACAAGCTATATAGATCCATATAGTAGTACAGATATTGTCTGAAGGTTTCAAGGAGAAAAAGAAGAGGAAGACAAAGAGAAAAATAAACTAGAGTGAATACAATGAATCTCTTGTTAGACGTGGCGAGATGTTATTTGATGATGGTTTTTTAAAGAAGTGGCGAGCAGAGTTAAAGAAAATGAACAAAGGAAAGGAAGGCCCACATTATCGTTACCCGAATTCCTTAATATCGCTGCTGCTTGTCACCGTACACGCGTACCTACTTCCATACCGACAATTAGAAGGCTTTCTAAACATGATGTCGGTGCATATAAAGAGACTTCAAGAGATAATATACCAATTTGTATAAGTACGCTAAATTTATTATCATTACAATGTATAATATATCAAAGAAAATACCTCTTGCCTGTAAACTTTTCTGGTGTAATAATTAGTCTGATTATCTGGAATTATTTAGCATACTTTTGCTAAATGGTATACCAGACTTCACAACCATTTGGTAATGGAGAATAGTAAAGATGAAGATAAACCTGGACCCAAAAGTAAACCCCAAAAAAGACGACTTAGTAATAGCAGTTGATAGTACAGGTATCAAGGGAACTAACAGTGATGAGAATGGATACTTGACAAATGGAAGAATAAGCGAAAAAGGAAAGGTTTTATCAAAATACATGTTGCTGCAGTGACATACAAACGAAGAAAATAGTTTTAATTGAAGTAACAAAAGAAAATGTTCATGATGGAAAGATACTAAAGGAATTAGTTCACAATGTTTCTGAGAATAACAATATTCAAAAAGTATTGGCAGATGACAGTGCGATGATTCTAAAGACAACTTTGAGTATCTCGATGAATTAAAGATAACGCCTGTTATAAAGGTAAGAAAGAATTCATCCATTAAAAATAACATCAATTGTACATCACGAAAACTATCTGTATTAGAACAGTTCAAAGATATAAAACGATAGAAGAAAAAACATGGATATAGATATAGATGGATGACTGAATCCGCATTTTCATCGATAAAGAAAATGTTTGGCGAACATATATCATCTGTAAAATGGAATAACATTGTAAATGAATTGATATTAAAAGCATCGATCTGTAACATATTTGTTGAAAAGATAACGACATGATGACGTAGAATCTATTAAAACCACTATTCTTTAAAATTACAGTTATTCGACAGAGCACATTGTTGAACATGCTTCAGCTTACAATTTTTCTTTTGACATGGAAAGTAATCACAATCAAAACACTCTGCGTCCTGTCTTATTGATGTATTGCATTGTCCTTTCAGTAACGCTTTTTTCATTCTTTTGTATATAAAAAATGAATGTAATGTTTCAGTTTCAAAAACGTGCAATCTTGTGACTGAGACCATGTTCCACCTCCATCTGTAGTCATAGGTTGTTTGTCATACTCTTTTCTACAGATTTAGACAAAAAACGTTCCTGTCACAAACATATTTTGTTCTTTTAATATGTTTGATGCAAATTTCCTTATTATGAGGTTCGATAACAACCTCCATAACCATACCAATCAGAACCAACCTTTTGATTGGGGTCATTTTTATGAATATAAAAGTAATTCAGCAATCCTTATCTTTCTATAAATATTCTCAGGTTTGTACTTTTGAATCCATCCTTCCTATTACAGTATGACTTTTTTTTTAAAAATTTTTATACAAAAAGATATTGCTTTGGAGGTATTCCTCAACGAAATACCGCTGGAATAAAGATGTAAAGAATATGCTAATCCTCTTGTTTAGTTCTTTTTCTTACCGGACTTGTCATAAATCATATCCTTGACATAAAGCTATGTTTTTCTCCTTAACTTTACGGAGCCTATAATATAAATAATACAATTTTTATGCTTTGTTGCATGATTATTAAAATTCTATAATCCTATAACATATTTTGTCTAAATAGATATCATCTTGTTATACAATGATGCTTTCAACATCATTTCCTGTATCATGTTTTTCAGTCTAACCGAATAAACATATTCGCCAAACATTCTTTTT
>JBDUES010000192.1:0-5343 GCA_040297625.1 Candidatus Nitrosocosmicus sp.
ATGATAATATAACTAATATGATGATAATATAACTAATATGATGATAATATAACTAATATGATGATAATATAACTAATATGATGATAATATAACTAATATGATGATAATATAACTAATATGATGAATGTTATTATTTATGGTTATTTCAAAATTCGAATTATGAAATATTATAAAAAAAATATTATTTATTTTTGATAATTTTATTTAAGGTATTAATCAAATTATAAATTTGATGTTTTTCATGTTCTGCAGATATGGATACTCGTAATCTAGCTTGACCTTTTTCAACAGTTGGGTATCTAATAGCTTGAATAAAAAATCCTTTTTTTAAAAGCTCTCGCGATATATCCAAAGCTTTTTTTTCGGAACCTATGATAATTGGAATTATGGGGCTGAAATTTATTTTATTGACATTAAAAAATTTAAATTCTCCTAATATTTTATAGAAAAAATCAATATTGTTATATAATTTTTTTTGATATTTTCCATTTTTTACTATTTTTAAAGACATATCTGCTATTTCACATAAAAAATCTGGAAGTGCGGATGTAAAAATGAAAGGGCGGGATTTATTAATTATGTATTTGCAAATCAAATTGGAGCTGCTTATATATCCTCCAAAACATCCTAGACCTTTGCTTAAGCTGCTAATATGAACATCGACTTCTCGATTTATATTAAAAAATGCTGGTGTTCCTGAATAATCTTTTTTATTCCTGTTGCCTACTATAAAATCTCCATGTGCATCATCTACTATTAGAATACAATTATTTTCTTTTGATATTTTTGATAGTTCTTTTAAATTGGAAAAATCACCATCCATGCTAAAAATTCCTTCTGTAATTATTATTTTTTTTTTAAATTTGGTTTTTTTTATTAGTTCTTTTAAATTTGAAAGATCATTATGAGGAAAAATATTTATTTGACTATGGGAAAGATTGCATCCATCAATAATACTTGCATGGTTTAGTTTATCACTAAAAATTGCCGTCTCTTTATCACCCAAGGCACTAAGAACACCCAAATTTGCCATATATCCATTAGGAAAAACTAATGAAGTTTGAGTACCTCGGTGCTGAGATAAGTTTTTTTCAAGATTATCAATTTTAGATGAATTTCCTGAAATTAATCGTGAACTACATTGTGAGATCTGTAGTTGAATTAATTTATTTAACTGAATAATTGTTTTTTTATTTTTTGATAGTCCTAAATAATCATTTGATGAAAAATTATAAACCTTGTATTTCTTGTATTTAAGAGTGGAATCTTTTTTAACATCAAATGTTTTTATTCTTCTGTATAGATTATTTTTTTCTAATTCCTCTAGTGTTTTTTTATAAAAATTAATGTTATCTTGATTTAAGACCAATCTCTTTTATCATTTTAAGATCATCTGATGCTTTATTTCCTTTAGTTGTCAAATATCCTCCTGTAATTATTCCATTTGCTCCAGCTTTTAACCCAATTTTATCATCTTTTTGAAGATGGATTTCTCTACCTCCTGCTATTTTTATAATTGTTTTTGGCATAATGAATCTGAAAGTAGCTATTGTTTTAATTATTTCTTCAGGACTTATTGCCTTAGAACCAAAAAGAGGTGTTCCTTCTTTCCCTATTAAAATATTTATCGGGACTTCATCAGGTTCTATTGACTGCAAAGCAAATCCTAGTTCTATTCGCTGTTCAACTGTTTCGCCCATTCCAATTATTCCACCACTGCAAAGATCCAAACCTACTTTTTTTACAATTCTGGCAGTATTGATTCTATCCTGATATGTATGAGTGGTACATATTTTAGTAAAAAAGCTTTCGGCGGTTTCAAGATTATGATTATATCTTTTAACTCCTAATTTTTTTAATGTTTCTGCCATTTCTATGGTCATAAATCCCAGAGAAGTATTGATATCAATATCGATTTTTCTTTTAATTAATTCGATAGTTTCACAAATCTGCTTAAAATCTTTTTCAGGAGGAGATCTATATGCACAAACTATGCAAAAACTATTGGCACCCTCTTCTTTTGCTTTTTCTGCTTGAAGAAAAATATTTTGAGGAGGTAAAAGTGGATATTTGTTAATATTGGTATCGTAAAAAGACGATTGTGAACAAAAAGAGCAATCTTCTGGACATCTCCCGGATTTAGCATTTACCAATTTTTCTACATCGATAAAATCACCGTTAAAGGCTCTTGTTATTCTATTGGCACATTCTGATAGTGTTATTACATCATTAGAGTTAATTAGTTTCAGAGCATCTTCAAAGTTTATTTTGTGGCCTGACAACACTTGGTCCATTTTTTCATGAATAAATGCTGATTCTCCTCTAATCATTTAATTAATATGTCTTAATTTTACTGGAATATTTATTTTGGTATTTGAAAAAATTTGTTTTAGGTTTTAACTTGCTCATTGAACTATTTTTACCAATTATGAGAAGTAAAAAAAATAAAATTTACTTGGGCTTTACAGTTAAGCAAAAAGCTATAGATTTATGTCAAGAATATATTTATGATAAGTCCGGTAAGAAAAGGACCAAACCAGAGGATATGACATAATTCGTTACAGCGATATTTCAGCGGACTTTTGTTAAGCAGTACCTCCAAAGACTATCAAAAATTTGTTAAAAAAAGTCATACTGTAAAAAGGTATTAGATTCAAAAGTACAAGCCTGAGAAAATATTTTTCAAGAAGATAAAAATTGCTAGATTCTCCATATATTTTGTTTATTTAAAAAGATGTAACTCAAATTAAGGTCGGTTATGAATTAATATAGTTATGGGTTGTTATCGAACCTTGGAATAAGGAAATCTTGGCACTAAGCATATAAAAAGAACGAAATTTGTCTGTTGCCATAAAACATTTTCTCTACTCTTATAAACGAGTGTAGAACATCCAGTTTCAACCTAAGATGAAGGCATAGGTATCCAGAGGCTTGGAGATTAATAAAATTACAGCTCCATGTCCAATCTCAACTCGAGAGAAGTACTATCCAGAGACCTATACAATATTAAAAATAAGACAAAGCATGGTGAAGTTTATTTTCCTCGTATTATTAATAAATGTACAATAAAGTGCTTTGTTGCATGATTCGAAATACAGTTAAAACTATGCCATATTTCTATGAAATCGCATGAAATTATGACTATTTACATCCGCTCATTAATACTAAAACGGCAATAAAAAACGTTCTACAATAATCATGCAACAAAGCACAATAAAGCATATCCAGAAATGGATGAATATGGTTATGAATCATTATACAAAGCAGATATGGTCAAATAAATCCGCAATTTGCGTATTCTTTTTATTTTTAAATATATAAACGGTTTTCGTTATTAATTTTGTTTCCTAAAAGTGTCTAAAAAACGACCGGTTATTAGACCGTGTATTAAATACCCCTATTTTTTTACCTTTGATATGATATTTTTAATATAACGGAGTTTAAAAAGTATGACTACCTTTTTTGAACTGTTTGTTAACTTTATTTGATCTTTAGCAAAATAAAACAGAAAGGTTAACAATTATTGTGAAATATGCTTTTGCATATCTGCGGGTAAGTACAGAGGAGCAAACCGTATTAAATCAAAGACTAGTCATGCAAAAGTGGGCATCTGATCATAAATTTCAGATACTCGAATATTTTGAAGATTCTGCAATAAGTGGAAAAATTCCGGCAGTAAAGAGAAAAGGTTTTGTAGATATGCTTGATTTTGTAAAAAATGAATCAGTTGATGCAATTTTAATATATGAATTATCAAGGGTAGGACGCACATTTTGGGATACCCTTGATGCAATCAAGGCTATAGAAGCATTCGCTCCCCTTATATCCTGTTCCCCTCGTGAATCATTTTTACAGATGACAGAGCCAAGTGTGAGAAAGCTCATGATAGGAATTCTTACATGGGTTGCAGAACGAGAGCGTGAAATGCTGGTACAGAGAACAAAAGATGGAATAATCCGAGCTAAATCCGTTGGAAAAATAATTGGCAGGCCACGGAAGGAACTTGATAAGGATAATCTCATACGACTACTTGCTCAAAATGAATCGCGTGTAAAAATTGCCAGGGATTTGGGAGTATCAAAGGCAACGCTCTATAAAGAGCTGCGACTTTTATATTCGAACACTACAACTACCACCAATAACAGTTCTTAAATAGCATTATAATAAAAAAGTTTTTATAATGCCATCCATAAAAGGAGAATTTTTATAAAGCGAATGCGTATCTATGATTATGCTTAAAATTCTAATTACAGTTACATTAATTATAGTCTTGACAACCTCTATTTATACAGAGGCAGATGCCAGATTTGGTGGTTTTAGAGGCGGAGGCTTTGGAGGAAGTGGCGGTGGTGCAGGTAAGAGCTTTAGTTCAAATTCACTTCCAATGGGTACAGGGCAGGGTAAGACGTTTACAACCGGCCCTTCAGGGAAATTGACACCACAAGAAACAGGTCAATCAGGAGCAAAACAAACAAACCCTTCTTCTCCTTCATCTGGCGGTAGCAGCAATACCGGTCATCAGAGCAATTTCCAGGGCCAAGGCGGACCTCAATCTCAATTCCAACAGCCTCGTTCCGGCTTTTTTGGCGGAGGCTTTGGTGGGGGATTAGGTGGCTTTGGTAGCATGCTAATGTCATCAATAATGGGAAATATCATTGGTCAAGCTATGTTTGGATGGATGTTCCCCCATCCTGCGCCTGTGCCAGTTGCAGCCCCAGCCCCAGCAGCACCGACGTCCGCACCTGCCCAATCACCAGCCCCAATACAAAAGGTAGTTAATAATACTGCCTCCTCCTCCTCTACTAATAATCTAGCACAGCAATTTCCATACCAGGCACATCAATTCAATTCAACTCAAATCAAATAAGGCAATCAATACCCTTATCATTTATTTGGACTATTTGAACAAAAATCTGACCACTTTGACCTATCTATCTTTATCCAATAATAATATTGATGTAAATCGTAGGGATTTGCAAACGAAAACTGAAACTTTTAATTTTGTATAAATAAACTTAATTTCGACAAAATTCTCTAATTATAGTTTTAATGAAAGATGATATCACAAATCAAATTAAAAATGAAGTATTCTCATTTGGCAAGTAATGCTCGCTTCGATTAGAAAATATCCTCAAGAATCGACATTGAGAAAATAACGAATTGTAAATTATACTTTTGTTTCAATCATTTCAATTAGCTTAAACTGAACATCAATAATTTTGTCCAGGTCCTGTTGGTTAATTGCTAATGGGGGAATAAACATCAATATATTTCCTAAAGACCTTAAAAAAACTCCCATTTTTAACGATTCTTTCATTACAAAATAGTTTAATCTTTGATTAT
>JBDUES010000193.1:0-7951 GCA_040297625.1 Candidatus Nitrosocosmicus sp.
AACCGTGTTTTCTGCTATAAAAAGAATGTTTGGCGAATATGTTTATTCGGTTAGACTGAAAAATATGATACAGGAAATGATATTGAAAGCATCATTGTATAACAAGATGATATCTATTTAGACAAAACAGATAGTAAAATCAGAGATTTTAATAATCATGCAACAAAGCAATTTTCAACTACTTGACTTTTATGCTGATACCTCTTTATTTTATTACATTTTCAATAAACCTGCATTGTTGCATGATTCTTGTAAATCATTTTTTTTGTGTTAACGTTTTAAAATAATATTTACAAAGTAAATAGTTATATTTGAATACGATTTCATAGAAATATAGCATAGTTAACTGCTTTTTTTTGCATCATACAACGAAGCAAATAAACCTTTTATATTGCTAATTGTTTGTTGACTTTTTTTTGATTGGTAAAATTCCGTTCGATCAATTTTATCTATGTGTGATGATGTTTTTTTAAATAATTCAATATCTTTTTAATTTTTTATGATTTTTTTAAGTCCTTTGTTATAAATGATCATTTTATTCTTTTTTATAATTTATATCAAATTGTACAAACTATTTGATAGGCTATAATATTTATTTTATTTTGATAATGATGAAGTTTTCCCGTCCAGTTGATTCACTAAAAAATACTGGAACACTATTCTTCGGTAGGATGTTTTTATATATGTAATTTACATATCTGCAGTTCTGTTTTTTTTATTTTCAGATTTTTATCTTCTTAGATGCCTTTTCTTGATTTTAGAAATTGCCATTTAAATTTTTATTATATGTTTTTTAAAAATAAAAAACTTGATTTGGAAAAAGATGACACAATATTTATTGTTTCATGTGAAGTAATATGATATAATCATCATAATTTGTATTATTAAGTGAATAAGGGATTATCAAGTTTTTTATTTTTAAAAATCGTTTTACTTGTTTTCTCATTATCTCACAAAATTACAAAATTTTAGAAAAAAAATTATTTATTGGACGCATTATTTTATTCATAATCAAGTTATCAAAATCATTAATGTTTGGATCCAATGTAAAAATTATAAGGTACTCTAATCTATTGTTTTGATTAGTTATTGGTATTGTTATTCTTAGAATCTTTTCATATAGAGAACAAGTATAATATAATTTTCCTAAAATGTTTTGCCATCGCAACCTGGTATATTGCCTTGTAGAGGCAGTTATTGCATATTGTTCTGTTTCTTCATCATTTAATAGAGGTACTATTTCTTTTCTTTCTCCCTTTGTTATTATTATTCCATGTTTGTCTGCTATTCCAATATATCTTATTCTAGAATCTATTCCAATAATTTTATCACAAAATCCTTTAAATTCAGAAATATTATTTTCCATAATTTATTATTAGAGGTATTTTCTATATTATAAAATTTTTATATCTTGTTTTCTCCCTTTGTAAATTATTATTTTTGGTTCCATTGTTAAAATTTGTAAATAATAATATTTAATAAATTAATTTATTTAAAAGGCCCAAATTCTATAAATACTGTATATAAAGGAATGCTTGAGTATAGTCCTCTGCTAAAAGTTTTCTATATATTTTTTTATTATTGTATTTATGATGTAGTTATTATTATTTATTTAATTATTTTTTATTAGAACATGATTGCAGAATTGCACTTAATATATTTAATACCTTTTTTGTATTTGTGTTGTGTTGACAAAAATTGGTAGTGTTTCAATAGGTTATAATTGCTGTCCTAAAATAATGGGGATAATTAATTTAAGTCCTGAATCCTTTTATAAAAAGTCTATAAAATTAAATTCTGATGAAATTCAAAATGCTGTTTTAGATATGCAATGTTCTGGAGCTGATATGATTGATATCGGAGGAATGTCTACGGCTCCTTATTTGAAAACGGTTATCCCAATTGATTTAGAGATTGAAAGATTACAGCATGCAGTTTCTGTAATTCGCCAGATCAGTGATATACCTATTTCAATAGATACTGTTCGATCTGGTGTATTGAAAGCCTTATTAAAATATGAAATAAATGCAATAAATGATGTTACGGGATTAAAATATGATACACAAATGCCTTTAGTTGTTTCCGAATCTAAAATTCCAATTATAGTCGGCGCTCACAAAATTAATTCTAATTCTTCTTCTAATTTATCAACAGGTGATATTTATGATACTATTAATTTATTGGGAGAAAGTATTGACATTGCTAAAAGTTCTAAGATCGAAGATGAAAAAATAATAATTGATCCTTCAATTGGTTTTTTTAGAAAAGAGGGTAATAATCCCTTTTTTTCAAAGATAGAGAGTCTGAATTGGTATATTCGGGATATAGACGTTCTTTCTAATATAGCATTAATGAATTCACTAAATAAACCTGTTTGTATTTCTGTTTCTAGAAAGTCATTTATGGGCGCTTTGTTAGATTTAAATGTAGATGAAAGACTAGTACCCTCATTAATTGCAGAAATTCATTGTATACGAAATGGAGTCTCTTTAATACGAACTCATAATGTAAAAGAAACTAAATTGGCAGTTAATATGATTAAAGTACTGCATTAGTATATTATATCTCTTATGTAACAATTATAACTATATAATGGATAATATTTTGTGATTTGATGTGAATAAAATTCGTGAAATTAATCATGTAATTCCTGGAACCTCTCTTTCGGTAATTGAAGAATTTGAACCAGGGAAAAATACTTTTGTAATAGATGGTGAGGTAAGATCATCCGTCATAGGTAAACCTATTGTTAACATGGTTGATAGAATATTAAATGTTACACAAAAAAATTCTCCCATGATCCCAAAAATGGGAGATATTGTGGTTGGTTATATTGATATGTTATTTGGAAATATGATATCAGTAAGAGTTGTTTATATCAATGATAACAAGTCTCATTCTGGATTTTCTGCTATTGCATCTACTCGTATCTCTAATATGGGAAATAATTATAATTCTGGATGGCGTGAAAGAAATTATAAGGGAAAGCTTATTTTTAAAGTAGGCGATATTATACGTGGAAGAGTTTTTAGCTTATTGAACTCTTCAATTCACATAACACTAGAGGATAAAGATTTGGGTTTAGTTTATACAATTTGTTTTTCATGTGGAAGCAATGATTTAATTAAAATTCCTGGAGGTTTGAAGTGTCCCTCCTGTGGAAATTTTGAAGAGAGAAAAGTTTCCATTGATTATGGCAAAGAAACTTTTACATCACTTTATGATAAGCAACATTTCATAAAATGACGGATATTGTAAAAATAGGATTTCAGGGGGAATCAGGATCGTATAGTGAAATAGCTGCACTTAGATTTTTTTCTAGTTTCAAATCCAGTTTTATTCCATTCAGATCTTTTCAAGATTTGTTTGATAGTGTTGAAAATTCTTTTATAGATGCTGCTATAGTTCCAATTGAAAATTCCATAGAAGGTAGTGTGAATGAAACTTATGATTTGTTGGTGGAAAAACATCTCTTTGTAACTGGTGAAATATATCAAAGGATTAGACATTGTTTAATTGTTAACAAACAGCAGTCTCTTGAACCAAAAACTGTTTTTTCTCATCCTCAAGCATTATCGCAATGTAGGAATTATATCCGGAAAAAATCTTTAGAACCTATTCCATCATATGATACTGCTGGTTCTGTAAAATTTATAAAAGAACATTCTCTGGGTGATGCATCGGCTATAGCAAGCAAAAGAGCTGCTGAAATTTATGATATGAAAATAATTGAAGAAGGTATTGAAGATAAAAATAATAATTTTACAAGATTTTTAGTAATATCCAAGATACCAAATAATCAAACTAATGCTGCTGATAAAACTTCTATAATTTTTTCTATTTCACATACACCTGGTTCTTTATTCCTAATTTTGAAGGAATTTGCAACAAGGAATATTAATTTAACAAAGATCGAATCAAGACCAACTAAAGATATTCCATGGGAATATTATTTTTTTGTTGACTTTGAGGGCAATCCAGATGATGGTGTAATAAAAACCTCTCTTTTAGATATAAAAAAAGAAACTCTTTTTTTTAAAATACTTGGATCTTATAAAAAAGCAGAGATTATCTAGTTAAGTTACCTTTTTCATTCTGATTCCAAGTCCAATTATAATTATTCCTGTTAGTATTAACATCATTTGACCACTAAAAGCTATAGGACTTGCCTTGGAAAAAGCCCCTAATTTTAAATCAAGATCTGTTTTTCCTGTATCGGTGATCCGAATTTTATATTTTCCATCTTTATCTGATTTTATCGTTTCATTAAATATTTTGTTAACTTGTGTTTTGTTTAAGATTACTGCGTTACCAGGGTCCGTTATTATTACTGTTGAATTGGATTTATTGAAAAAAATGTTTGCAATATTTCCAATATTCATATCTGGTGTAAAAATTCCTGTTTGATTAGGTTTAATTATTTCAGAAATTTGTACAAATCTTGGGATGTTTGAATCTATTATTGATGCAATACCTATTCCTATAAATATACTACCTGCAGCAAAAAATATTATCAAGGAAACCCTTTTTGAAATACCGACCATTAATTGCCTTTTATATATTAATTAATTATAATAATCTTTACGAAAATAGAATTTTACAATCCCTATTATCTGTTATTTTTATAACTTTTAAATAAAATAATTATCCTGAAAACTTGTATTGCATCTTGGAGTAAAATGAATGAAATAATGGAGAATTGCATTATTTTATAATTTTTCATCTTACATATTTTGATAGATTTTAACTTTTTATTTTGATAATTTCAATAGTTACAACCAATGTTGAATTTTGAAAAATTCTTCTATTGGCTCCTTTTTTAATAGTTTAATTAATGCTAATGATTGTGGTACTGATAAAACGGGTTTTGAAAAATAATTGTCAGTTCCTAGCCTTGGACACGCAACCTGGATGAATGCATCTATTTCTTTAAAATTTTGTAACCTTTCATTTGAAATTTCTGTTAAAGCTATCAACTGCGTTTCTATTCCTAATTTTACTAACTCTTTTCTGATTTCAAGGGCTTTGATGCTTGCAAATTGTCCTTCTTTTAAACCTATTATTATTCCAATTTTCCTTGCATCTAGAGCTTTATATACAGATAGAATCGATTTCTTCTTAATTACTTCTGCTTCCTCATTAATTAATAAGTATTCTTCGAAATAAGGATCTAGCATATATGTTGGTTTTTCTGTGGATAATGCTACTCCAATAGAATGAAATCTGCTTTGTCCAAGAAAAATAAAAGCTTCAATTTTATTTGAAATATTATGTACGGGATAAAACTCACAGCCAAATACCTGTGCATCATTTAGCTGCCCTTTGCCTTTTCCAATAACCACAGAAAAACCTCTTTCTTCAAATATTTCTTTTACCATTGAAATCTGATGAATGTGTTGACTGTCTGTAACTAGGGAGATATTTTTAAATTTCCATTTTAATTCGTTAGCACATTTGATGGCAACTTTATCAAAATTTATATCATCAAAAGCATTTATCATAAATACTTTATCACCAAATTTTTCCAAAGCTATTGTGTGTCCTATGTTAAATAATATATCTGCATTTAACATCTCTGCAGCTTGTAGATTTAAATCACAGGATCCCCAACTTCTCTCTCCGATTATGTATGATATAATGCTGTATTTTTTTTCAATTTTTTCGGAAACTATTTGAATTTTTGGAAGTAATGGCTCCGGTCCATTCAAAGCTATGGATTTAGGTTTATTAGACTCGATTATTTGGAAAATTTTACTTTCGTCAATTTGTATCATTTTTTAACTTTATTCATATTATTGTTATATCTCTTGATTAATATTTTTTTATATATGTAATTTGTTAAACTCTTCATAACTTATTTTGTTTCTATATTTGGTAATATGTTCTATTGGAAGAAATATATTTGTCAGCTTTTCCACTTTCTTTTCCCATTTTTTTAAAATTAAATTTGAAAAAATGTAATTATTAAAGTTAATTGCTAGTTATTATTTCAATTATAAAATTATTATTATATCTTTTGGATATCGAACAATATTACTTTAATCCTGTAATAATTAGTTAAAATATTATGTAAATTTACTTGTTGTTATTATAATCAGAAATAATGTCTACCAATCTATGTTTTATATTTACCTAAATTGCCTTTATTATTTTCCAATAATAATAAAATACTTTTAATGTCTAATTAAATGTTGATTTGATAGATAAGACAAAATTATATGAAGACATTAAAACAAATGTAGTTAATTGTAAATTGTGCAAATTGTGTTCTACTAGAAATAATGCAGTTCCAGGCCGTGGAAATCTCGATACAAAAATATTGTTTGTGGGCGAGGCTCCGGGTAAAAACGAAGATAAATTTGGTTTACCCTTTATTGGTTTTGCAGGTAAAATTTTGGAAGAAGCATTGAAAAAAGCAGGCTTCAAAAGAGACGATGTCTATATTACTAATATTGTGAAATGTAGACCTCCAAATAATCGAGTTCCAGAAAAGGACGAAATTAACACATGTTTGCAGTATTTAAAAAAAGAAATACAGATAATTTCGCCAACAATTGTTTGTATACTAGGTGCAACTGCGTTACAATCTCTTTTAAATTTAAAAAGTTTACAAATATATCATGGAAAAATAATTACTCACGATAAAATCAAATATTTTATAACATATCATCCAGCAGCAACTATTTACAATAATCAACTACGAGAAATGTTTTTTAATGAAATAAATTTAATGGTTCATATGGTAAAAAACTAGTTATTATTCATTTTGTTTTATTTCTTTTTAAAATAAATTGTTATTGTTGATTGGTTAAATATCGTAAATAATTTAAATTAAAAGTAAACAATCAAATATCTTTTGTACAATTATGGCTAATATAGTTTGAGAAAATACTTTTATGGCCTGATACACGTACACATATCAATCTACGTTATCATAATTGTACCCAATATTTATTGCATTAAATCTCTTTAAAATCTATACATAAACAATAAATGATGATGAATTAAAATCAAAATCACTTTTAGATGAAATCTCTTCTATTACAATCAATAAAATTTTTCATTGTAGGATTCAGTGGTTTATTTGTTAATTATTATACTTCTATCTTTTTTTTTGGCATTTTAAAAAGCGAATTTATTTATAGCACTGCTACTGGAATTATCGTTTCGATATTTTCTAATTTTGTGTTAAACAAAATATGGACTTTTAAAGATCTTGATTTTTCATTAAAACATTTATTAAAACAATTTCTATTTTTCATAATTATTAGTTCATTGGGAATTATAATACAGTTATCTTTGGTTTATTTTTTGGTTGAAAAAGGATTTTCTTACTCTATTGCGTTAATTTTTTCAATTCTTGTAGCCGCTTTGGGGAATTTTATCTTAAATAAAAAAATTACTTTTGATAGAAAAATGCAATAATATGTCAAAATTTTGATTGTTGATGGTGTGGCCCCATAATGCAATAACCTTTGTTATTTCTTATTATTGGGATTTCCAGTCAACCTTTAAATAAATCTATACATTCTTTTTATTAAATGTTGTCTAAATGATATAATGCGGTTAAATCGACCTTAAATAAAAAAATATTTATTGTTGACCCAAGGAGATGTATCTACTTTGCCGTTTAATAACAAAGTATGTTGATAATGAATCAACTACTATATTACTTAGATATCATCAGTGTAAATTCTACGATTGGTTGACGATTCATAATTTTTGAACGCATTATTTGTTTTATTTATTGCTTTGTCACCTAACTCAATCTATTTATCTAGGATTGAACAAATTAATTATTATTGATCCATTGGCCTTCTTATAATAGATCCTTAGTTCAACGTGGCAAGATCCTCTTCTCCTATGATTTTCTTGATACTTGGGACTCTGAACTAAAAAGGATAAATAAAAATAAGAAAGGTAAACCATTTACATTCCCAGACTCTTTTAT
>JBDUES010000194.1:0-5704 GCA_040297625.1 Candidatus Nitrosocosmicus sp.
ATTCAGACAGTATGACCGATTTAATGGCGAGACATTTCTTGATTATCTAAAGAAAATACATACCAAATTTCCAAAATGTTATCTTTTCATGGATAAGGCATCGCCTCATCATAAATCAAAGAAGGTAGTGGCATATTTTGAAGAAAACAAAGATACTCTTATTCCGGTATATCTTCCAACTACAGCATCACCAGAGTTTATGGTAATGGAAGAAGTATGGAATATAGCCAAGCGTGATCTGCTTGTTCTAAGGTGCTATTCATCATTTGAAGATTTTAGGGAAAAGATATCTAGATATTTCAGAACAAAAAGATTCAATCTTAATATGAGAAACTATTTGTTAAGAGGTGCAATTTAGAGAACATATGCTAATTGGTATAGTCTTGGGATAGTATAATATATCCGGTTTAATTCTCAATCTAAGATCCATATTCAAAAACATTCAAAATATAAAAGATTATAATTAAAGTAATAAAGCATTACTATCAAAATAGTCTATGAAGATTTCAGAACTATGTAAAATGATAGAAGATGCCATTCACTCTGGAAAATATTCAACTGAAGATAAACAACAAAAACATTTTGCAAATTCCGTAAAGGTCATAAATAGGTCAGATTCTGAAGATTTAAAATATAAAGATATCAAAATAGAAGTAAGAGTACAAAATCTATATACTATAAACAATTATGTACCTAACATCCCGCATTTACCGGGAGTAATCGAAATAGATATCCTAGATTCTTTTAAAATGATATGTCGACGCTTAGAGAGATTAGAAGATGTTACAAATTTTAATAATCTAAAAGATATAACAATTTTAAAATAGAATCTGCATCAAAATAAGAATCAAAGCAAATAATACTATTCACCTTGCCGAAACCAGCAATAATAAAAAAAGCACATATTTGATAGATGAGGAGTAACATTCAGGAGGATGATTTGATTAAATGTTTTCCTATTTTATATTACCCTAAAAAAACAAAGAAACAATTTATTTATCTAGATCAAAGGATAATCATATCAAGAATAGATTTTACATTTATTTTAAAATTCCTACAAAATGAGATATTGCAGGAGCAGCAACAGCATAATTTAAGAATGTGTGTTTTTTTCTTTCCAAGTTTGTTCATAAGCAATAAAAATTGCTAGATAGGTTAATCATACATATATCCATTATGACCTATCCTGATTATACCATCTCTCATCTTCTTCAATTAAATAGATAAAAACCCCCACTATCTTATTTGATATTGATTTTGACCAACCTCCTTGGACTATTTCTATCTACTTTTAGACGCAATGAACGCGATGTTATTGATCTTTATAATTCGTTTTCAAGATTAATGCAAATTACAAGCGGTGGAAATATGCTCAATTTTGGATATTGGGACGACAATACTCAAACTCCTCTGCAGGCACAATATACACTCTCAGCGATGACTGGAGAATTTGCTTCCTTGCAATCAGCAAAGACATTAATTGACGTTGGGAGCGGATACTCTACCCCGGCACTTCAATGGAACTCACAATATAGTTCCCTGGATATATTATGCATAAATATAAATTTACAACAATTAAAAATTGCTGTTGCAGGTTCTGCTACCCGATCCAATAATCAAAAAACAGATCAAAGCATTTCATCACCATCTATTAATAGTTCAAAAAGTAATAATATATCTCATTTAAATGCTACTTCCACAATGTTACCTGTTAGAAATAACTCTACAGATAGAGTAATTGCTTTTGAATCTGCTCAGCATTTTAAACCATTAATACACTTTATACAAGAATCAAATAGGGTATTAAAGCGATCTGGACTTTTAGTAATTGCAATGCCAGTTATAACAACTTCATTTAATTTATTATCATTACCATTATTTATAAAACTTGGAATATTATCTGTAACTTGGGCTTCCGAACATTACAAGTTAGAATATGTTAAATCCATGGTTAGTACACATGATTTTCAAATCATAGATATCAAATATATAGGCCCAAATGTTTATGGGCCATTAGCTAGGTATTATATTGAGAACAGGGAGAAATTAAAGAGCAAGGTTGTTCGAGAATATCCAAAATTGCTTGAAACTATTCTTTACAAATCACTTTTAAAAATGAAGGATGCTTCGTATCAAGGAGTTATTGATTATATATTATTGAAAGCGCAAAAAATATAATACTTTTCTTTTTCTTTGGATATCAAAAATGATTTTTAAATATAATTTATTTTTTTTATAAAAGTAAAAATATCAAATAAAATTAAGTAAATTAACCCTGAAGAGTATATTTCAAGGAGTTTTGGTTCATACATGTATAGATCTCTTGCATAATTAGCATAAACAGCTTTATGACCATTAGATCCTCATCAACCTGTTCTTTCTTTGCTTTCATATGATAGGTTATCCAAAAAACAAGTGCTTTTCAAATCATTCACTGGTTTTACAGTTGAAGAATTTGATGATATTTACAAAAAAGAGATAGCAAAAAGGTACTGCAAACATGAGCTAAAGCGTTTATCAATAAAAAGAAAAGATATCAGAGAAAGAAAAGATATCAGAGAAAGAAAAGCTGGAGCTATAGGAAGACATTTCAAACTAGATATTAAAAATAAATTTCTTATGTTTTTAGTATATTATCGTCTTTACATTACTTACACTTTAGCTGGCTTTTTATTTAATCTGGATCCGAGCAATGTATAAAGATATACAAAAGATTGAACCACTGATAAGAAAATGTGTTCCAATACCTCAAAAAATATACAAAATATCAAAAAGACTGCAAACACCTGCAGATGAAGTTGAGAAATATTTTCCTGGCTTTATGGCCTTCATAGGTTGTACAGAACAGCAGATACCACGACCTGCAAATAAAAGAAAAAAGAAGATGTACTATTCTTTAGGCAAGAAAAAGAGGCATATGGGCAAGAATCAACTTGTGGTTAATAACCCAGCCCGGTCTCATCATTCATAAATTAGGACATAGGAAAGGACATAGTCATGACTATGAAGTTTATAAAAAGAATCATCCTGTTACTCCCAAACAGGTTGTGGTAAATGTATTTGACCTTGGATATCCGGGTATAAAAAAGGACTTTCCAGAGCAAATATCATCTTTACCATATAAGAGGATAGTGATAGGGCATACCATTTGCAGGATAAAAAAATACAGAATAATGATGATGTATTTAGAAACAAATTGAGAAAGTACAATAGAATATCATACATAGTATCAGGCCTGATAAATTATAGAATAAAGAACCAATAACACTAGAAACCAAGTACAGCATCCAAACTAGAAAGTGTAGGTTGTTTCTAATTATGCAAGAGATCTTATGTATGTATACCGTTCAACAATAATATTTCTTATATTTCTTATTCATTTTTAGATAAATAGAATAAAATCTAAAATTATTTATTTAGATTAAATTGAATAATTTGCGATTAGATATTTAGATTTGATAAAATGTTTAAAGCACCATATCAGCAAAATCATTTTCCAAGTATATATAATGGCTAAAATAATTTCATATAACGTTGCATAGGTTATCATATACAAATTGAATAGTCGAGTGGGCGGATTTATGCTAGTAAGTAATAGATATCTTTAATTATTTTCGTCATATTTTATCTTATGAATGACTTTTTGGTATAGATATACAATTATACCTATGTTGAATTTAGATGTGGATTTAGTCGCACAATAGAAATCATTTATTTATCATGATAAAAGATATCTATACCATTTAGCAAAAGTACACTAAATATTTCCAGGTTATCATACTAAGATTACAACAAAAAAGTCTCTACTACTAAGAGGTATTTTCGTTGATATGATTATTACTTTATAAATATTAATTTAGCGAACTTATACAAATTGGTATAGTCTGCCAAATCTATATAACAAATGAAAGAATCTTGATATGTAAAAATGTTTTATACACTATTATAAATTCTTAAACACTCAAGAATGTCACTTTTCTTTCATAAAAAAAGTAATCATATCTACACAGTATGACACAATATATAGTTCTATCATCAATACGGCAATACCAAAATAAGAGTTACATTATGTTTACAGACAGGCTGACTGATTGAGGTATACCATCTAAGAATATTTATGCAGTTATCAAAGACACCACATTTTACAACACTACAGAATTTGCTAACAGAATATAGGTACTACACTAAAAAAGATAATTTCATCTTTCATTTTGAATACAGAGCGGTGAGACACCCTCATCTTCTTTGTATAGATTCTTCGGGATTTTAGCCCACTAATGCTTCTCATTACTATTAGGATATATCTAAATACAACGAAAACGAAAGAAATGAATTGAACTATACCATTTAGCATAAATATACAAACTGCACTTTTATCATCTATGTATTTTTAATAAATGTTTATAGATTGGTTAATTCCAATATCATCCTATATTCCTTTGACTCTTACCAATAGAGAATCGTTTGAAAAGATCTATAGATATGAACAGGATATAAAAACAAAGGAAAGAATGCTACTTGTTCTCAATGTGATTTATCAAGGCAAGGTACCTGCTCAAGTAGCAAGAGACCTTCACAGATGTAAATCTTGGGCATGTGAGTGGTTAAAAAGATATGATAAAGAATGCATAAACGGATTAAAAACCCGACAGAAAAGTGGCCGGCCTCCAGAATTATCCGAAGAGATCAGTTGCCAGATTAAGAAAGAAATATCCAACTCCAATCAAGGTTGGACCACAAAACAGGTGGATGATCTAATTGTAAAGAAAAGCGGGATAAAATATCACTATACCCACATATACCGTATCCTCCGAAAATGGGGATTCAAACAGAAGGTACCAAGAAAGGTACATATTAATACAGCATCCAAAGAGGAAAAAGATGATTTCAAAAAAAGGCCGCAGAAATACTTGTTGTGGATAAACAGCAACAGCAACAGCAAGAAACATTTACCATAATATCCTTGGATGAATCCTTCTTCTCTTATGATTCTTTAGTAAGACGAGTTTGCATTGAAGAAAAGAAAAGACCTATAGTCAAAGTAACAGGATCTCATAAACATTCATGTATTTTTGGTGCCATAAGCATGGATGGAAAGAAGTACAAGCAGCAGCAGCAGCAGCAGCAGCAGCAGTTATTCAGACAGTATGACCGATTTAATGGCGAGACATTCCTCAACTTTCTAAAGAAAATACATACCAAATTTCCAAAATGTTATCTTTTCATGGATAAGACATCGCCTCATTATAAATCAAAGAAGGTTAGAAAATATTTTGAAGAAAACAAAGATACTCTAATCCCAGTATATCTTCCAACAGAATCACCTGAGTTTATGGTAATGGAAGAAGTATGGAATATAGCCAAACGTGATTTATTTGTCCTGAAATATTATTCATCATTTGCAGATTTTAATAATAAGATATCCATCTATTTTAGAACAAAAAGATTTAATCTGAATATGAGGAACTATTGTTACGAAAAGTTCGATAACATATGCTAATTGGTATACTGCTAGCAGTGATGCTAGTTATACTGTTATAATTTATTTAGTGCTTCCGCCTGCTGCTGCTGCTGCTACATCACAATGTCAAAGATACTGCAATTTTCACTTTTTAAATATTTAATAATATTGAAAAAACACACAAATTTGTAGGGTATGTTTTTTAAACCTTTTTAAATCCTAAGGAAAACATGCTTTTATTTT
>JBDUES010000195.1:0-7993 GCA_040297625.1 Candidatus Nitrosocosmicus sp.
AATAAGGTGTCAGATATAGTTGCGGGACTGGTAAACTATAGAATAATGAAACAGCATCATTAAAAGAAAAGGAAGTACATCCATAGTGAGCCGAATGAAATGTTTCTAATTATGCAAGAGATCTAATGTAATACATTATAATCCGAATAACAAATTTTTAAGAGTCAGCAAATGATTCCACATTATTCAATACAATGAATTAATATCCCATCAATTATCATAGTTTTTCTTCCAGAATATTTCTACAATGTTTCTTCATTATAACAACAATCTTTAAAATTCATATTATTCAATTAGCAAATATTGACGAATTCTCTTCAAGTATTAATCTGTAAAAATTTCCGTTTTTAAATATGATTAGCATAATGCTTGAGAATGCAAAAGAAGGATATTTAGATAAAAATTTCCGTATTTATATATATACTTATCTATTTTATGATAAATTTATTATTATGTGTGTCTTTTTAATAATAATGATAAATTTAGTATATTTTATATTCAATAGTTATAAATTAGGTAAAATTTTAAAATACAATATTACTATATCATAGATTTTTTTCTAACAAGATGCTTGTGAATTAAAGATCCATATTGCAATGCTTTTTTAGGATACATCGCAGATTCTTTTGGAACCCCTACATCTAACGCAATTTCCCTTATAATATGTTTTCTTAATAAATCATCAGAACCTTTAATTTTATATTCTAAAGGAATTGTTTTTGCAAAAGCAATAAATTTATCATTTAAGAAAGGTTGAATAGACTTTATTCCGCTTTCTCTAATTACGTGTGAAATTTCTTTCATTAAATGAAATTCATTAATTAATTTTTCTTCCATGAACTTTGTTACCGAATCAAATCCATTATCAAAATATAACCTATATTTATCATATCCACAAAATAATTCATCCAAACCATTAGCAGTTAAAAAAAATCCTCCTAGGGCATTATCTTTAATAATTTTACTCAAGTAAAAAAAAGCTATACAATTTTCTATATGCGAAAGGCAATTACAAGACACTTTAGACTTGACATACTTTATACTTTCGGTAAAATCCACATCATTCAATTCATATAATAAATGGTTTTGAGTATCAGAAAGAAGATATGAAATGCTTTTTGAAAATAAAAGATCATGTGAATGTGGAAAACCAATCGTAACTAAACATATTTGTTTTTTTAAATCTTTACAAATCTTAGACAATAAGGTACTGTCAACCCCCCCTGAAAAAGCTATAACAACCTTATCTTCGTTTTTTATTGAATCATTTACAGTTGAATATAAAGTATCACGCAATTCTTTATGTATTGACATTGTACTTTTTTAATTTGTAAAATGTTCAGAATATATTTGTAATAATTATAATAGAGATTGAATATATTATTGAAGAGTTTGGATAAAGATTTAAAATATATTAGTGATAAAAAAAATTTAATAAAAAATAGAACAGGATATTCTCTATCAAAATTGTTAGATTTCCTAGAATTGAATTACCAATATAATGCTCCAATAGTTAATTCTAATTTAAATATAGATTTCAAAATAGGAGACAAATTTATTAAAATAATAGAAAACGATGATGATCTGACAGAATTTAAAAGTATTCATGAAAAATTTCCATTTATGGATTTAGTAGCCATAGGAAAATCAGATTTTATAGGAAAAATTAATGAATTAGAGAGTATTTTTTTCTTTAACAAACAAAGTAAACAGATAGGATCAATCTTCATAGAAGACCCATCACTGTCATTTGATTATGCACATATTCTACCATTAGTAGAAAAATGTTCAATAATTCATGGACATACTTCAACTATAATGATAGAAATAATAGGAGAAATGGAGAATAATTTAGTTATTGATTTTTCAGAAGCAAAAAAAATAATCAAGGAAACATTAAATCAGATTGATCACAAGTTTTTCATAAATAGAAAATATTTAAAGAAAGAAGAAGATAATCATCTTTTTATTGAATTTGATGGACCTAAAGGCTATTTTGATTTGAAAATGCCTAAAAATACTACATATTTACTTGAGGGAGAAGCAACTGTTGAAAATCTATCTACAGAAATAATAAAAATGCTATCAAATAAAATGCCAGATAATGTACAAGCAATAGGAGTATATATTTATGAAGGAGTTAACAAAGGAGCCCATATTTTAGCAGATATTAAAAACAAACAACTAATTAATTGAGACTTGGTCATAATTCAAGTTCTCAACATTTTTCATAACAGCTTAAAGGTAACCTCTGGAATATGATATTGATTAAAACTGTCCCAAAGATTAGCTCTGGATAGATTAAAGGACTCCATCCTTTTTAACATTCTGTATCTTATAAGTTGTATACCATGGCTCAGTGTACCACGAAAACGTGGTAGACCATACACATATTCTCCAACCGTAATTTTAAGATGTTTTATTGTGAGGATATGGTTTAAAATCGATTCAAACAATGCATTACATACTTTTCTCAACATGGACTGGTAGTATAACCGTAAATTGGTACTGGCCAGTGGTATAGTATCAATTCCATGTAGACGTACATTTGATAGGAGACTAAAGACCATTTCTACAGATATAAAAGGTAGGATATCAACAATGGGGCATCTGTTTGTTACAGAAGGTATTGTAGATCCTTCTATAACAGCAATAGACAGTATCCTCTTAAAAGCAAAGGGTCATGTATGGCACAAATCATCAATGGAGAAGAAAGGAGTAGTACCACGTCCTGGCATTGATACAGATGCAAGGTGAGGCTATAATCATACCAAGGGATGGATATTTGGATACAAACTACATCTTACATCGACAACTGCAGGAAATCTGGTAGTACCTCTAACTGCAGAGATGTAACTACTGCTAATGTACAGGATAACCAGATGTACGTTACTTTAACATCTTCTTCTTCTTCTTCTTCAGTATTCTCTTTACCATCTGTATCGTATATTATAGCTGATTCTGGTTATGATGATAAGAAACCGTACAAGTATAGTAAAAAAACACTGGGAATAGATCTGGTTTGTCCTGTAGAAAGGTAAAAAAGTACTTATAAAAAGAGACTTGAGATTGTATGCTTTTATCAATCGGCATTAGGACAGTATATCTACAATCAGAGAGGAATATCTATAGAACCATTGATAGAGCATATCAAGTCAGTGTTTAGGATAGATCCATTGCAAGTATATGGATTTCACACGGTATCTGCAATTATACTGATATCGGTTTTGCTTTATCAAATAATGGTGTACTATAACTGTAAGAAGGATGAATCCAAACCAAAATAAATAAAATACATGCTTGGGACTTGCTGATATGATGATAAGAATAAAGACGATGGATCTCGAATTATGACCAAGCCTCAATTAATTAAAAACAAAAACATTGTATTATTATTTTATTGAAATTCAACTAGGAAGGTTAATAACTAATTAAAAAAAGATATTACAAATTGAAAATTGAGTACTAAGATTACAGAAAAGATATGGTCTTCTGAAATTGAAAAAAGAATTTCAGATAACTGGGAAAAAGATAAAATTTATGAAAATGATGATAATTTTACAGAAAATGAAAATTACTATATTATAGACACACCGCCACCCTATCCGTCTGGAAAACCATGGCATATTGGAGCAGCAGCTCATTATTCCCAAATAGATATGATAGCAAGAGTAGCGAGATCTAATGGTTTTAAGGTCATATTTCCTATAGGAATAGACAGAAATGGAATACCTGTAGAAATTTACACTGAAAAAAAATACAAAATAAGAATGAGAAATATGGAAAGAAAAGAATTTTTAAAACTTTGTGAACACACACTTGATGAAACAGAGAAAGAATTTGTAGAAATTTTAAAGAGCTTGGGAATTAGTGCTAATTTTAAAGACAAATATCACACCGATTCAATAGAATACAGAACACTCACACAATCAACATTTATTGAAATGTGGAAAAAGGGTCTGATATATTTAGGAGATAGACCGAACAACTATTGTACTGATTGTGGTACAACTATAGCTGATGCAGAAATTGCGTATATAGATATGGAAACAAAATTGGTTTACATTAAATTTTTTCTAAATGATAATAAAGACTTTATTATAATAGCAACTACAAGACCAGAACTACTTTTCGCATGCCAAGCAGTAATTGTAAATCCAGAGGATAATAGATATAAAGAAAAGATAGGAAATAGTTTGGAAATACCAATTTTTGGTAGAAAAGTGAAAATAATAGAACATAAATCTGTAGATCCTAATTTTGGTTCAGGAGCAGTAATGGTATGTAGTTTTGGTGATCTTACCGATGTACAATTATTCAGAGAACTGCGTTTGAATGAAATAAAATCTATCAACGCCAATGGAAAAACAACTGAACATGCTAAACAGTTTTCAAACATTTCCCTAAAAGAAGCCAGAAACAAAATCATAGAAGAATTAAACGATCAAGGATTGATAGATAAAATTGAATTAATAGATCATAGAACGCCTATCTGTGAAAGAAGCAAAACTCCGATAGAGATAATTTCTTTAGAAGATTATTATTTAAAGCAATTAGATATAAAATCTAAATTATTTGGAGATTCAGAAAAAATAAAATTTTATCCAGAGATGCATAGACAGATTCTCCTAAATTGGATAAATTCAATCACAATTGATTGGCCAATTTCAAGGAGAAGATTTTATGGCACAGAGATTCCAATATGGTATTGTAAAAAATGTAAATATCCAAATGTTCCTGAACCAGGAAGATATTACAGACCATGGGAAGAAGAACCGCCTTTTGATAAATGTCAAAATTGTAATAATGATGAATTTGAAGGGGAAGAAAGAATTTTTGACACATGGATGGATTCTAGCATAACCCCACTTTACATCACCAAATTTAATAAAAATGATAAATTTCATAATAAAACATATCCTACAACTATCAGACCTCAGGGAAAAGATATCATAAGGACATGGTTATACTATACTTTGCTAAGGTGTACATATCTTACAGAACAAATTCCTTGGAAAAGTGCTTGGATAATGGGATATGGGGTTGATGATAAAGGTGAAAAGATGAGCAAAAGCAAGGGAAATGTAATTGATCCACTGCCAATTATTAAAAAATATGGTGCAGATACATTTAGACTGTGGTCGGCAAGTGAAGCAAATTTAGGTTATGATTTTAGATGCTCAGAACAAAAAATTATGAATTCACAAAAATTTTTATCCAAGTTATGGAACATTGGAAGATTCGTTTCTAATTTTGAATTAATAGATGAAGAAAATAAACCACAAAAACTTAATTCAACAGATAAATGGATTATAGCAGAACTTGATAATATATCCAGAAAATGTATTGATGGATATAGCGAATTAAACTTTTTTATTCCATCAAACACAATAAGAGAATTTACCTGGAACATTTTTGCAGCACATTATATTGAACTTGTAAAATCAAGAGTATATAATGAGAGCGAAGATGAAGAAAGAAAATCGGCACTATATACAATTCATAAATGTTTTAAAAACATCTTACTATTATTAGAACCAATTTGTCCATTTATTACATATGAATTATGGTCGAAAATCTACCGGGATAAAAATATCATCAATCAAAAAAGATTTCCTAAAATAACTAATGAATTTCAAGAAATGACAGGGTTAACTCAAAGAATAATTCAATTTAATTCAGAAATTTGGAACAAGAAAAAAGAAACGATTTCAAATATTACAAACAAACCACTTTCATTAAAAGATCCAATAAATATAAGAATACCTAATGAATTAGAGTTTTTTAGTAGTGATTTAATTGCGATGCACAATATCATCGTAGATACCAATAACTAGTAAATCATTCTAAAATTCATTATTTTGTAATTGTATTTCCATTAAAAATATCAAGTATATCTTCAGCTACATCCAAAACAACACGAGAATCCATACTAGGTTCCAAAGTGACTAGTAACATCTTCTTTTCAAAGTAAAAAGTTAATAATGATAATTTTTCACGCTCCACATACACAAAACGGGCTTGTCCCATGGTATCATCAAAACGCTCACGCATGGATTTTCTTAAAGCTGTGTGTGTTAAATATAGTTCCTCGCTAGGCTGATCTACTATAGAATCAATCCCATGACGCATGCCTCCAGCTATCAATAAACCGGCTTCATCAATTAATCCGGCATATCGAATGTCATTATTTAGCGCAAAAATAGCATCGAGTATTTTTTGATAATCCATAAGTAGACTAATTAGGTTCCATTTATTGAATGTTATTAAGACATGATACTCATTTTCCTTCATAAATTAATACAAGCCAAAAAACATCTTTATTCTAAAATATACAAGCAATATATATCTAGTTACAATAAAGATTTTATTATAAGTATATTTTCGTAATCGTGTTATTCTATAACGAAGAAAAGACATAATTTTATAATTTGTTTTTTTATTAATTAATCTAACTGTAAATAAAGAATAGAAAATAGGGTTCTGTCAAGTCTTCGTTTGGTATCTACTTTTAAAATGACTGTAAAAAACCGTTTGGTGAGATGAATATAAATTAATGATTATCCGCAATCGTTATAGTTTTGACGGATGCAACTGTAGTTATTTTTGACCAACATTCTATATTATATGATCTTTTCTTCAATAATCCTCGTTTTTGGAGTGATTTTACATGGGATAGTCAAATAATTGGTGGTCTTGGAACTTTTATCATTATTATCATAACTATAAGTATATTTTGGTATCAATTATTTAGAGAGAAGAAAGAAAAGAAAAAAATAGATGAATTAAACAGAAGGCGTAGATGTATTCCATTAAGAAATGAAATTATAAGTTATATTAATTCATTTAATGCACAAAATCGTATTACGAATTTAGCATACAATATTGATTATATCAACATGGTATTAAATACAAATGTTCATGATAGTATGCTATATTCGGGTCTTTTTCATGATTTTGATTGGCACTTACAAGATAAATTATCTGCTACATATTTTAGGATAAACATAAGAAATGAGGTTTACAGATATAAAATAGATTTAGAAGCTCACTATTCCATGTCACAAAAATCACGAGAAAACACGTCCTATTATTATAGAAAAAGGATAGATTGTGAACAAATTATTACCATTCGGGAAATAGAAATAATTAGATTACTTCCATTGTTATTGGAACTGTTTGAAAAAGAATTGTCTAACTTATAAAACTTGTTGTGCTTCCCAAATCATCCGTATCTTTTATCATCTTTCTAATTTTCGGACTATAATCGAATTTTTCAGCAGATTTTTCAATTTCTTCTATAGTGGGTTTTACTTTTTTATTTCTAGAAATGATTTTACTCAGTAGTTCTTTTACCAATTATATGATGTTACATATATCGAAAACGTTTATAAATATTTAATGCCATGTTTTTCACTCCCCATTACTTGCGTTTGGTATTAACGTTAGCCATTTATTGTCCCCCTCAATTTCAATTCCGCATTTCTCACTAGGAGTTTTCTTCTCCTTTAACGCTTGATGTTCTCGTATATAATTATGATAGATTTGCATGTCCTTCAGTATAGGAGTATCAACTTTCTTCAATCCCCTCATGGTTTTCTCTCTATCTCTGATAGTGCTATTGAGCCTTTCCATCTTGTTGTTATTGTGGTCGCCTTGAAGTCTTATGTGATTGATATGCCTTGTTCTTGGTTTTTTAGTCGTGAAAAACTCCTTGTTGTAGGCAGTATGGAAATTAGGAGCACCGTCACTAATGAGAGTATTCGGTCTCGTCTCTGCTATTTCCTTGCCCTTTTTGAATAGCGGGGTTATGTCCGCAGTACATTTTGTTTCTGCCACCTGTTGAGCAATCCAGAAACGAGATTCATCGTCCATTAATGCATAAAGGTGCTTTGTTGCATGATTAGAAAAACAGTTAAAACTATGTCACTTTCTTAGTTAATCAATTTAAATTATGACTATTTCCATTTTGTCCTCGACACTAAAACGTTAA
>JBDUES010000196.1:0-8801 GCA_040297625.1 Candidatus Nitrosocosmicus sp.
AAAATATTATATATCGTTTGGAGATTTTAAAAACAAAATAGCCAGATATTTCAGAACAAAAAGATTCAATCTTAATATGAGAAACTATTTGTTAAGAGATGTTTGTTAACTTATGCTAAATGGTATATACCAGTCTACTAATTCAATTTAAAATAATAAAAAAATTATATGTCTTGTTCCATGGCTAACTATCATAAATATTTTTATAGTCTCTATCATGCCTCAACCGATTATACATATTGCTTTTATTATACTCTCTTTTATCTGGAGCAGAAGCTTGGTTATAGGGATGAATTCTCGATGGTCTTTATTAGAAAAAATTCTTGAAAAGTCAATAATCATACCTCTATATATATTTCTTTTTTTATTTTGTCTTAAGGAAATTTTTGTTTTAGATTTATCTTTTTTTGCTTCTTTTTTATTGTTATTAGTAGAAATGATGGGGTTTCCTCTGTGTTGATTTTGCAGGTCTGATATTTTTCTGATATTAAAATACTTTCAAAATGATATTTCTGTTTTAATTGTGATCAAATCTGTTTCATCTTTTGCAAAATTTAATAGTCTTTCGCATGCTTGTATTTGAGCCAATATTATTTCTTTTCTATCAAAACATAGACTATGTGCAGATTCTATAAATGAATAAGAAATATTCCTTTTCTTATTTTTGCAACCAGATGACTTTGCTTCAACTATACATGGTACTTCTGTTTCAACTATATCCATTACTTTAACAACCTCATCTCTTGTTTTTTATATTGTATTTTAGAGTCTAAAGATGTTGTACTTTCCAAGATTCCTTTGATTTTGATTTAACAATTCTTTTTGCAGGTTCCATACGATATTAAGGAAATTGTTACCTATAAGTAATGCGATACTAGTTTAAGTGCCTCTTTAAAGTCAAGGATTTAAGTTGATCTGTTTAATCAAACTTTTATGAATTTTCTAAACAATATACAAACAATTTCATAAATATACTATAATAAAGGCCTACCCGAAAATCGATAGGAATATCTAATTTCTATTCATATTTTTTTGCTCATCTCTAAGATGAAATTGTTATTCTCTGTCTTTGTAACCACATCCATCATATTTGGATCAAAATAAATTCTTGTTATCTTCCTGCCAAGAACATAGATTTTATTGTTGTAGAAGTTTATTATTTTTTTATATTTTCTTTGACTTGAATATTGATTGGTTGTCAATTACAAGGATGGCCCTGTTATTCAAATCATATTCTTAAAATATTCTATTTAAAAAGTCAACAAATTGATATTCATTTTTCTTTTTTATAATAATTTGTATTTATCTTGTCCTTTGTCATCAATTTCTTGTTGACTGGATAGGTTTGTTTATCCTTTTTTTATGTTATTGTTATAAAAGTGTGTTATTTTTTTATCTACGAAACTGCATATCCTTATCTTTGATTATCAGATGAAGCATACTTTGTTCCATTATAAGTAGAAATTCTGAGAAAGACCCACCTTTGAATAATAATTCAATAGAATAACCCAAAGGTATATTCATAGCAAAAGAAAACACAATTAATTTAAAAGAAAGTAAAACAAATTGCCTATGGCTATAACAGAAATATCGTAATAATACTATTATTTATTGTTTGTTATTTGCTCGATTTCTCGCATATCATAATTATATACTGAATAGGCCAATGTAACTATTCCTCCAGTAATAAATCCATAGACTAAATATGAGATTAAACACCAAATAAGCATATTATCCATAGGTACATGGTTTGATATCAAATTCAAATTCATAATTTCCGTTCCTCTAGTAGCCATAAAAGAAGAAGAAGAAATAATAGACAATAATTTAGAAAGAAGATTCTGATAAACAGGTGAAATATACACTATTGGAATATATATAATCGTAAACGAAATAATTCCAGTTACCATACCAAGTATTGGACCTTTCTTTTTGTTTGAAGGATTAAGTAATTTTATTTTTGATACCACTATGCCAAAAATTACTCCGATTATTAGGCCCTGAATAAGTATAATTGCTAGCGCTGCTAATCCCAATGAAATTATTCCATTATTGTAACCAATAATTGAAATTCCTAATGCATCCAGAAATGCTCCTTCTGGATATCTAAATAATACGGACATACATAAAATTAATCCGGTAAAACTAATTGATGCAACAAATCCACCCATTGCACCAAATACAATACCTTTTTTTAAATCATAAGATTTATATTTCTTAAAAGAAAAAGATGTTCGATCACCATTACTCTCAACCATATCAATTTATAAGTATATAAATTATTATATAAATAATTTTTGATATTATATAGATTAGAAAAATTATAAGGTTAAGGCGATATATATTATAGTATTAATTCAAGATAAGTATAAGGCACTAAATTTAATCTTTTTTGATTTTTAGATACGAGTCCTCTTTTTAAAATATGTCACTGACAGGTATTTCATGGGCTACGTAATATTAAGCAAAAAGCCATAAACTTCTTTTATATTTATTAATATAATATGCCATGCAAAAAATAGAACAAAGCCGGAGGTATACATTTTCTATACATCTTTATTTCAGAAAATGTAATTCTTTGAGTCATATCCAAAGCAATATCTTTTCTTATAAATTGTTCTGAGAATCCTTACCATAATAAAAGACTGCAGATTCTAAAATACAAACCAGCAGAAAGATTCTTTTAATAGGATGATAATATTTTAATTTATGGCATATTCTAAAAAGATAGGAACCAAATAAAACCGGGTTGACATGGGATATGTTTTTATTTATTTTAATACCTGAACTAGTTTATTATTTTTGATTTACTAATGAAGGATCACCAGCAGGTGTGTAATTACTTCCCTGTGGATTTTTGTGCAATATCTCATATTCTTTTATCTCTTCTTCTGTCGCTTTTCTTCTAAGAGTTTTTGCAAAATTATATACAAAAATCAATTGAGCTATACCGACACACAATGCAAAGAACAATAATAACGGCATTGCCCAATCAAATGGACCTGCCATTACAGCTTCTCTGCGAATGGCTCCCTCGGCTCCAATTATATTAAAGAGTATTGCAAAACCAAATCCACCGAAAAGTGTCATCCAAAAATGAATTTCTCCAAGGGTTTTACTCATATGCTTTTTACAAAGGTCAGGCAATATTGCATAAATTACACCAAATGCCATAAGTAACGGTCCCATTAACAATATCAAATGAATATGAGAAGGCATTACCATTGTATTATGTATATAGATATCGGCACCCCATAACCCAAATTCAGCTCCATTGAATCCACCAAACGCCCAACCTAAAATACCCGCTATAAAAAAACGTGCAGTTATATTCCAAACCACTTTGGAGCGCCATATAAAAGTTAGAAAAGTAAATATAGTAAGTGCAGATGGAAATATGATTCCCAATGAAGCAGTCTGTGCCACCATTTGTAGCCACACTGGATTTGGCATATCCATGAATACATGATGAGAGAACACAAGTACTGAAAATATGGCGTAAAACGGCCATGGGCGGTAATTCCATTTATTGTAACGAATTTTTTCATCACCTGCTCTGGAACCAAAAAAATACCATGAACTTAAAAACAAAAGCAAAGGAAAATACACTATAGGATGAGCAAAGAACCACCATGCATCCTTAGTCAACAACCAGTTAGATGCAGTAGTAGGATTTGAAATGGACATAAATCCCTGTCCCAATTGTAAGAATAATCCAGGGTTTCCTATTAATTGAACTATGGCAGTCACGAATGCACCAACCAAAACAATTGGTACTGCCGGTGTAACTTCTCTCCATTTTTTAGGAAACCAGGCGCTAAAACCAAGTAAGGAAACCCATTTCACACTTGCAGGAAGATTTTCCATATGAGTGTGTTCCATATCGGGTTTCTCGATAGAGTTATCACTTGTTGATTGTTCTGATGAATTTTTCTGCTCATCATGTCTTGCCCCAAACTTTTGGCTACCTATTGGTATCTTTCCAGTTAAGATAGTAGTAAGTATTATAATGCAAAATATTGTAAGTGATATTCCAACAAGAACATCTGCAATTAGAAAAGTAATAGATGCCAGAGGGCCCCAAGTTACCGAAGGTGTTCCAGGCATAAATGTTAGGGGCATTAAATTGTACCATCCGGCACCAAAACCAGAAACCCCGGCCAAAAATATGAGGACTACAGCTATTTCCATTATCCAAAATGATATCTTTGCCCATTTTAAACCAATTAAAGATTTTCTTCCCCATTTACTAGTTGCATAGTATCCAAACCACATGGTATTAAGTGAGACGACCCCAAAGAACATTATTTGACCATGAGTTGTTAAAAGAGAATAAAATTGTACATTTTGAGGTATCCCATCAAATTGTAGTATCGATACGCCTGCTTGAAAAACACGCATTCCCAATGCACAGGTTCCGGCTACAAGAAAATTTATCAACATCGCACCAATCATCATAAGAGTTAATTTTTTGAGAGAGGGTGATACATCGTATTCTGGAAGAGAAGGTGGTTGATGAGGATAACGATCTTTATACTCTACTTGCATACTATCCAAAATCACTAATACATATAGGTTTATAAATATACACATAAGAAAGAAAAATGAATTTTTGAAAATTCTAATTTCTTGATATAATCCAAACCAATCCTTATTTTAATATATTATTACAACAGATAAAAGATCTCCTCATGGAATATAATAGAAACACTATCAAATAATAGATGAGCATAAATGGCCCCTCCTCTCTTAAACATTCTTAATCTATTAGGATATAGGTTATACCGTGGGCTTGCTACTTAAAAAGAAACGTCTTTGTAAAAATGACCCATATACCTATTCTTCAACATTAGTTTTAGGATGTAGTATAGCAAAGATGTAATTTAAAATCAACTAAAACAATAGATTACAGAATTTGATAATCTATACTGCCTAACATAATCTGTAGAGTCATTCTATTGGATCCGTCTCTTAAATGAGATTGTATGTATATCACAATGAAATTATCATGGATATTGCGCTTACATATTGATAGATTTTGTAGAAATGCTTTGACACACTACAAACTTGACTCATTGATAAATATAAACAGGAGAAATAATATTAGTTGGAATTGTATGTCCATAAAGCATAAACTGTTCCTTAATATGGCATAATTTAATATCAACCCCTAATAGATACTCGTCTGATAGAAGATGGATTATTTATTTTACAATAAAAATCAAAAAAATGATATAACAATAATGTGAAATATGTTTGTTACTATATAAGGATATCTATAATGGATAGTTATTGTGTGTATATACAGGCAAAAAGAAATTTTGACAGGACATTTATCCTATCGCCTTTTTGAAGATAAAATAATTAGAAATTATCCCTAAATCGCAAATTATTTTTCCATTATTAACATCTAGATTTGTGTGGAAGGATTGTACAAGGTTGTATTGGAAGGATTGTTTTGTATGGAGTTTTGCTGCTGTAGTGTTGGAGAAATAACTTTTATCTCAGATGTCATATAAGGATGTGCATATCCGCAGTATTCTAGGCACCTTATAAAGTATGTTCCAGGTTCTTTGAAAGTATAGTAAAATACATTTTCCACGTTTGGAACTACTTGCATTTGTAATAATATAGGGGCACCATCATTTGAGCCCGCAAATATTCCAAAGCCATGATTTACATCTATCGAATGAGCAACAAATTTTACGGGTTGGTTTGCTACAACAGTTACTCGTGGTGCATCACCAGGAGGTATTCCTTGAGGTTGCTGATCAGCTCTATTCATTAGCCAAAACCATTGACCTGCAGTAACATTTACAACTTGAACTGGTTCTGACTGAGTTATAGATGATGATGCTACAGGCGGCATCCAAGGATAACTGATAATCCATAACCATATCAAAATTACAGTAACGCCTATAGCCCAAAAAGCTTCTGGGTGATATTTGGACTTTGATATAAAGCTTTGCTTATTTTTGGATTTTGTGGTAGCCATGACTATAAAAAAACCGATTGTAGTAACTAGAACAGTCACTATAAATATAATAAGTAAAGTATGCGGACCCCAACCATAATCGGCTGCAAGATTAACCATTACCATAGAATATTTGATCTTTCCCCTTTATTTTTAAAGACTACTATTTTATTAATATTATGATATAATTGATCGGTTGTGTAAAATGAAGGAAAACACATAATCTTATTTTATGTTAATGTTTATAATATACTGGATAAGAGAACATAGTAATATATCTATACGACCTACATAAATTCATAAAGTCATTTTAGTAAATCCTTTTCTTAAATGAGATTATATATCTATCATAATGATATTATCAGGGATATTGCGCTTACATACAGATAGATTTTTGTAGAAATGCTTTGATACCATCAAACTTGACTTTTTGGTAAAATATGAACCGTGTGAAATTATGTTAATTAGTATGGCATATTCTTTTTTACATGTGTTCTTTTTTTTGATCGGCCATTAAGAAATAATTCTAAAGATGATACTTTTTATTTAAAATTGTTAAAGAGGTGATAAAGAGTAAAAGATTGATACAAAAGTATCTATCTTCCAAACATTGATGATATTCTAATATCTAAATAAAAATAGGTTTGTCGTATAAAAGTTAATAGTCATCTAATTTAGAACAATGTAATTGTCAAGTATCTATAGAAATATTTGCATGTATTTTCAGGCTTGTGTGTTTAAGAATAAATTATTATACAAATTGTCAATTTGATATATTATCATTAAATTGACTAACAAGTTGATAAAAAACAGAAAGGTCTTTTGATAACTATTTATTAAAAAAATAAATCTGAATCAAAAAATATTAATATATAGATTTGATCCTTTAGAAAAATAATAACAAATAGAAAATATGTTCTCGACTTTGCAGAAATAATTATTTAATAATGGTAATTAGACTGTACTGTTTGTATTCATATGTGTAGTGGATCCTGTACTTTCCCTCACTATTAAATCACCAATCATTCCAAGCCATAAATGGCCTCTAACCATACAATAATATTTGAAATGACCGGCTTTATCAGCAACGAATGTAGTTACTTTTTGGGTTCCTGGTTCCATAAATAAGTCAACATCTCCCTCTTTAAATTCAGCCTTACAACCAGGACAAGGCATAGCAGACATCATACTATATGGAATATATTTTAGTCTCTGATCAATAGGAACATTATTTTCTTTATCTATTAAATCCGTAACTGGTTTAGATAATACACCCATACCAAAATTATGGGCCATATGACCTCTATTGATAACAACTAGTTGTACCAAATCGCCCTTATCGACTATAATTGGAGGACCACCATTTGTTCCATTCCATCCAAAATCTTGCTGTATTAAAATTATTCTTTTAGTGATATCTTTTTGAGAGGAAACTGGCAAGGATGACGAAAAAGATGGTGTTATAGCAGCAACCTGTGATTTATGGGAAGAAGAAGAGGAAGAAGTAAATAAAGACGCCAGAAAAGATGGTATCAATGAATTTATCGATAAATGTATTTGTGGAGATTGAGAATATGTAGCCATAAATATTGTTACTATTGCCGATATTGCCATTATAATACCAATACCTATTACAACTTTTCCATTAAAAGCATAAGATTTTGGTTCGGAATAGATATGATCGGATTTATTGGAATAATTATTTTCACGATTGTTTTTATCATTATCATCATTAATGGTAGGTCCTATAGCCATATTAAAATTATTTACTAATGTATATGTATATTAAAAAGGTTTACTATATCAATGATTTGTGATTTGAGATTTGAAAAAGATTCACAAACATAAGATCAATCTAATATATAAAAGCACACTTGCATGTAATACAATATTTATTGACGCCATATTGAAAAAGCCATTCTATTGAAGGATTTGTATCACCAAAAAGTTAAATCTTGCCATGATCTTATTTCAGCCTTCCGTTAAAATGACTTAAAGTAAATTTCTTGTTGCCCAAAATTTATTAATTTATAAGTTTATTTAGTATGGTTTACAATTCATTTTATTTATAACGTATCCTCTAAAAGATGTAAAAATTTATCCTAAAATACAAATAAAATATAAATATAATATCTATTTTTGATTTTGATTCTGATTTTGATTTATAGATGAAGATGTAAATGTTGTTTCTTTTTTATCTTGTTTAGACATTAATAATCGGTACGAAAATTAATATATAGGTATTGGTATACATGGATTTTGATATCTCATAATACCATTTAATGTAAGTAGATGATTTGATGTATTAAAAATATAATAATGATAATCAACGTAAAATATTGAATTGAATTAGTTTTGGATAAAATAGCAACAAGGCACAATTTAATCATGAATAATCTAAATTGGCATTTAACGATCAGTGTTAACTAATTTTTTACATAATTAAAAAACGAAAATGATCTTTACCCATTCTACATACTAGAAAGTCACAACTAAGATATTTAATATCTTTTAACATAAAGTATATTTAAACAAACATTTATTTAATTTTTGTCTGTCATCTTAATTATACCACGATACTATACCATTTAGCATAAATGTTCTAACTCTATCGAAATTTTTTCTCTGTATTTTAAGAAATTTATGGTTAGTGCAATTATACTAATTGGTATATATTATGAACAAAAAGTTCAAATAATAATATAATAGATCTCTTGCATAATTGCTTGCAAACAGCTTTATGACCATTAGTTATTCATCAACCCGGTCTCTCATTGCTTTCATATGATAGGTTATCCAAAAAACCAATACTTTTCAAATCATTTAC
>JBDUES010000197.1:0-7372 GCA_040297625.1 Candidatus Nitrosocosmicus sp.
AAAATATTATATATCGTTTGGAGATTTTAAAAACAAAATAGCCAGATATTTCAGAACAAAAAGATTCAATCTTAATATGAGAAACTATTTGTTAAGAGATGTTTGTTAACTTATGCTAAATGGTATAGAACCTCGATTTTGAACCTAATGCTAAACAAATCATTGATATGTAAAAAGCTATGCTATTTCTATTAATGAAGCATAATTTGAATTATGATTCAATAAGATAATAATGTTCCTATACTTGATTAAAGTAAAGGTTTACCACTGGAAAAGAATGGACAAAATTATAATTCACGTATATGACTCGATCCGATTACAGTATAAATACAAGCAAAAAATATACCTGATTTTCTTACTTCATTTTAATATTTTCTTTGTACTATTATCTTTCTATCGATATTATTATTAATAGATAAAAATACTAAATCATAAGAACATGATGTTTAATTTAAAATTATTATGTATATCTTTTTTACTTCTTTCTTCTTTCTTATTTTTGTATCTACTTAATTTTTGTTTAATTCCTATATTTGCAAAACAAAACGGTCTAAATTCAACCGAAAATGATCCTTTTGGTATTAAAAAAATATATCCTACAAAACAAGGCGGTAGAGAATGGTTTATGAATATGTCAAATCCACAAAATGATCCTAATGTGGAATTTACTTTTAGTCCTCATCTAGTTAAGCAAAATGATAGTTCCTGGGAGCTTGATAAAAACAATAAAATTAGAATTAATGTTGATACTCCAACAAATTTGCCACCTTGGAAAAATATAGAAATAACAGGTTATGTAAAAATTGATTCTTTCATTAATTCAACTGATAATGGTATTAATTCAACTAGCAAAAATGGTATAACAGATATTGACTGGGTATCAAGAACCAGTATACATAACGAAAATTTACCTTGTGCTGGTTTATCTTTACATGGAGGCATTTACCCTGATGGTACCGTTGCTTGGAAAAAAGAAATCTGGTTTACTGGGGGGTATACCAAAGAAAAATCCATACCACAAATAACGGAACCAATAATTAACAGATGGATAGGTTGGAAAGTCATAGTACATAATGTAAATAATGATTCTGCTGTAAAGATGGAATCATATTTAGATAATTCTAATTCAAATTATTGGGTAAAGGTTTTTGAGATGACAGACGATGGTAATTGGTCTGCAAACAGTCCCGATAAAACTTTTTACAGTGCAAATTGTGGAAGGGCTAAAGATCATATCGTTCTAAATTCTGGGCCAATTGTAACTTTTCGTGCAGATAATGTAGTTTTAAACTTTAAAGATTTTAGTATAAGAGAAATAGCTGCTACTGCATGAAAATACACAAATAAAATATCATATTGAATTGCATATCTTGTTTTAATATCGGGGTGGACTTTATTAGGTCTTGTTTCTTTTGCAAAAGATATGAAAAGTATATTTTTTTTATTTTTATTTGTGCTCCTCTGTTGCATAACTGACAGATCATAGATAGTTTTCGGAGTTTATACTAATCGTCTAAATAGGTCATATATTTATATCTTCAAAACCATCTTGTTTACCATGTTTGAAACCGAGTTGCACAAGTATGTTAACCAAACATCTCTTTATAGAATAAAATACAGCTTCATATAACCATATTTTCTTTTTTTCTTCCCACTTGTAAAAGTCTCTTGTCTGAGATCCAACTCTTTGTTTCTTGTATTGACATTCTTGGATGAAATAACATATAGACTTTTTTCTTATCTTGATTCCTGGTTTAATTCCTTTTTTCTGAAGATATTTACTTTCTTATTATTATCATAGGTACCATCAGCTAGAACTGTTTTAATCTTGATGTTATTGTTATTCAAAATATATTCAACTAACTTCTCCATTATCTTTTAATCATGTACTCTTTTATTAGTAACTTCCAAAGAGGGGGATCCCTTTGGTCTTTATTTTCACAGCAATGTGCATCTTTAGATTGCCTTTCTTATTTCGTACATTCTGCTTTGTTGAATGATTTTAAAAACAGTTAAAACTATGCGGAATTTTTAGCAAGTCGTATTCAATTATGACTATTTACCTCCTCTTTATGATACTAAAACGTTAACAAAAAACGATTTACTGAATCATACTACAAATCACGTACATTCCATTTATCTCTTAACCATTGTCCTCTATTTGTTATCTTGATACCTGTACTATCTATTACAAGTATCATATCATTGTCCTCTATCTTGTTATTATTATTATCGATATTATTTTTTTTATTCATCTACAAATTTGAGTTTCTTGGATGATCTGGCAAAGGCTTTCCCGTTGCTTTTATGATTCCTTCTGTCTATCTATATGGTAGATGAAAATATATTTTGATGTACTTATTGACAAGAAAGAAAAAGTAGGATACAAATATGGTTTACCTTCTTATTTTCATTCTTTTTTGCAAGATCTAAATCCCAAACATCAAGAGAATCATAGGAAAAAAGTATTTCACCACAGATGCCTTACCAATGATTGTTTATACGAGCATCAGTCTGTCACAAATGATTAATTTCTCTACTCCTATCCTAAAGGTTGTTATGCAACAAAGCCGAATTTATTTGATATAAAAAAAAGCATTCCCCCTCCATTCATATAGGATATAAAAATATTGTGTTTTAACCGAAAAATATGTTTTTTAATAAAAAATAGATCAGTCTAAAAAAAATCTAAAAATTAAAAGAAAATTCAACAAACATCTTAATACAATGTTAAATGTTATTCAAAACGATTTAAATTGGTCAAACCTTTTGTGAGCCATCATATTAATAAATTTTAAAAATCATCAAGTGAACATAGCTATTATAGATAATTTAATTAAATATTTATCTTAACAGGAAATTGCAAACTCATAAGCGGAAAAACCCAATATGTAATGAAATAAATTAATAGGTAAAGTACTTTTAATTTTAATTTATATATGCAGATAAATTTAGATGATGATAAAATTTCTTCTTTTCTTTCCTTTATGGGTTATAATTCTTTTTTTCCTCCTCAAAAATTAGCTCTAGATAGTGGTTTGTTAAATGGATCTAATATTTTAGTTACTACTCCTACAGCAAGTGGTAAAACACTAATATCTATATTAGCTGCTATTAAATCTCTAGAAAAAAATAAAAAAGTAGTATATATGACACCATTGAGATCTCTTGCCTATGAAAAATATATAGATTTTAGTAATATCGATAAATCTAAAGTATTTTCTAAAAAAATCAAAATAAAAATTAGTACGGGAGATTTTAATACTTCAAATACCGAGTTAGGAAATTCTGATATTATTATTCTAACTAATGAAAAATTGGATTCGATTCTTAGACAAGGTGCTTCATGGTTATCTAATGTTGGACTTTTTATTTCAGATGAAATTCATTTAATTGGAGATTTAGATAGGGGACCTGTACTAGAAATGGTTCTTACAAAAATAAAAAAATTTTATCCTACTTCTCAAATTCTGGGCTTGAGTGCTACCGTGACCAATTCTTTTGATATATCTAATTGGTTAGATTGTAAATTAATTGAAAGTTCTTGGAGACCAACAAGGTTGTTGGAGGGGGTATATTCAGATGGTATTATTTATTATAATGACGATTCTAAAATAAATGTTCCTGAATCAGGAAAAGATACTACATCCATTGCACAGGATTTAATATTGGATTCCATAAAAGATAATGGTCAAAATCTTATATTTGTTGAAACTAGAAAACGTTCGATCTCTTTAGCTAAAACATCTTCAGAAATAATTTATAAAACCTTATCTCTGGAAGAAAAAAAAATTGCGCTAAAATATTCTAAAATACTTTTAGACAATAATGACGATACTGATTTAACAAAAACTTTATCAAATTTGATATCATCAGGAGTAGGTTTTCATCATGCAGGCTTAAGTTTATCTAGTAGAGAAATTGTTGAAAAAGCTTTTAAAAATGGAATAATAAAAGCGCTATTTGCTACACCTACTTTAGCTGCTGGTGTAAATCTTCCTGCTCGACGAGTTATTATTACAAATATTTCGCGTTATGATTTTCGATATGGTGCTACTCTTCCAATAAGTGTCCTTGAATATAAGCAACTTTGTGGAAGAGCGGGTAGGCCTCAATACGATACTTATGGAGAATCAATAATAATATCTGATTCGCGAACATCATATGAAGATATATATGATCATTATGTTTTAGGTACCCCAGAACCTCTAAACTCAAATCTTGAAAATAATACATCAATAAAAATTCATTTACTTGGAACCATTTCTTCCTTTCATGGAATAAATATTGATAATATTTATGATTTGTTTTCAAAAACATTTTATTCTTTTCAAAATAAAAACAGCTCTTCTTTATATAATAAAATAGATTCATCTTTGGATTATTTTATGGATGAGGGTTTAGTTAAATTTGAAAATAAAAAATATTTTATTACTTCATTTGGTAAACTAATATCTACTTTATACCTTAATCCTGAAACTGCTGTGGCTTTTAAAAAAATCATAAAATCGATTAAAACTGGTTCTTTAAAAACAAATAATATTTTTGGTTTTTTGCATATTATTACTACAAGTCCTGATTTTTATCCTAAATTCTCTTTTAGAAAACAAGATATCGAAGAATTTAGTATTATCTTTTATAATAATTACGACGAGTTTTTTTTTGATGTGGATGTGATGGATTGTTCGAGAAGTCTTTGGACGTTGTATGAATGGATTAATGAATCAACTGAAAAGAGAATTCATGAAAAGATGGGAATAGAGCCTGGTGATGTTCATAGAATTGTTGAAGTTTCAAATTGGTTAATCTCTTCTATCTTTGAAATAACTAAATTGCTTGGGAGAACTGATTTGCTTCCTATTATTTTTTCACTTGAAAATCGAATAAAACACGGAGTAAAGACCGATCTTGTCCCATTGGTTCAAATTAAAGATATTGGTAGAGCCAGAGCACGTTCTCTGTATTCAGCTGGAATTTCTATTCCTAGTGATTTATTAATAATACCTGAATCCAAATTATCCTTGATTCCAAAAATAGGACCCAAATTAGCTAAAAAATTGAAAAAAATTTATTCTTGATTATTTGATAAAAATTAAAATAAAATATATAGTTATTTGGCATTGGTATTGACAATTCCCATATTGCCAATTTCTGAACCTATTCCATAACCTAATAATGCTATACCAGTACCAAGCAAAGACATCTCTAAACCCCCTTTCACCCAACTTTTCTTTGCTAATTTACCTTTAACTGCGCCTATTATAAAAGAAAATAATAAACTAATAGAAATTGCAATCAATAATGCTGTAAAGTTTGTAAATAATCCTGTTTTGACAATAAAATATGGAATTATGGGAAGAATTCCACCCAATAAAAATGATATAAACATTACTATTGCTCCTTTGAGTGGAGAACCTAATATTTCTAAATTTAAACCAAGCTCCTCTGTAAGCATTGTTTTTAACCACACATCTTTATTTGATATAATTTTATTTACAACCATGTCCAATTCGCCTCCAGAAAAACCTTTAGATTTATAAATTTCTTCTATCTCTTCTCTTTCTATATTAGGAGAATGTTCTATTTCATATTCTTCTCTCTTTATCTCAGATTCTAGAATTTCTCTTTGAGATTTAACTGCAAGATAATTTTGTACTGCCATTGCCTTGGCGCCGGTGAACATACCTATCAATGCTGCAAGAATAACAATATCTACTCCAATAGATGCTCCACCTATGCCTGCTACTATGCCTAAAGAAGTATTAACTCCGTCTCCGAAGCCAAAAACTATATCTCTGATATAATTACTTTCTTTTATATGAGGTTCTACATGGAAATTTGATTCTGATTCTGTTTTCAATGATATATTTATAATATTTTCCAGACAGAATATAATCTTTCAATATCCTATTTTGAAAGATTATTGTTAAAATTAAAATTAAAATTGTCCACTGCAATTCTTCATTAATTATTACTTAGTGTATACAGAGAATTGTTAAATGTATTTTTGTATTATTTAAAATAAATGATATTAAATAATATAAAGTATCAAAAGATATATCGAGATCTGTCATGGTATTAGGAGATGAATCATATAGTATGAATTATAATAAACTAACCTCGGATGAAGAAAAAGTAATTGTACATAAAGGAACTGAAGCTCCGTTTACGGGAGAATATGATAATTTTAACAAAGATGGAACATTTGTCTGCAGGAGGTGCAATGCGTCTCTTTTTTCATCAAAAAGCAAGTTTGATGCTGGATGTGGATGGCCAAGCTTTGATGACAGCTTGCCAAATGCAATAGAGCGTATACCCGACCCTGATGGAATGAGAATAGAAATACAATGTGCAAACTGTGATGCTCATTTAGGACACGAATTTGTGGGAGAATATTTAACAGATAAAAATACCAGGGAGTGTGTTAATTCATTATCCATACGTTTTGTACCAGAGGAAAAGGAGTTGCCAAAAACAATTCATGAATGACAAGACCGAAATCGCAACACTAGCAAACGGGTGTTTTTGGTGTACCGAAGCAATATTTAAAAGGCTCAAAGGTATAGAATCTGTTCTCCCTGGCTATGCTGGAGGATCAGTAAAAAATCCATCATATGATCAAGTATGCATGGGAATAACGGGGCACACAGAATCAATTCAAATAAAATTTGATCCAAATGTCATATCTTTTAAAAAAATCTTGGATATTTTCTGGCATACGCATGATCCAACCACACTCAATAGACAAGGTAATGACATTGGTACACAGTACAGGTCTGCAATCTTTTTTCATAACGAAAAGCAAAAAGAAATTGCTGAAAAATCAAAAAAAGACCTTGAACAAAAAGGTGTTTACAAAAATTCTATCGTGACCGAAATTGCTCCTTTTAAAAATTTTTATGTTGCAGATGATTATCACAAAAATTACTATGATGAACATCAAGATGCACCCTATTGCAATTTTGTCATTGACCCTAAAATCCACAAACTGCTCAAGCAGTATGGAGATAACATAAAAGAAGTTTACAAATAGCTTTTTTAGTGAGTGAGTGATGGCGGTTGCTGCGACTGTTATTGTCTTAGCAATAAAACCTTCTTTGCTTTTGTTTATTTATTTTGTAACTTGAACCTAGGATTGACTTTCATTTAGTAAAGTATTGAAAACTTGTATCTTCTTTCTATTATATTCCAATCGGCTCTGAAATAAGAAATCATCAAGTTTTTGGTATTTTCTGAAGATGCTAGAATAGATCTCTTGCATAATTAGATGCAAACAGCTTTATGATCGTTAGTTTATCATCATCCGGTTCTCTTTTTGCTTTCATACGAGAGGTTATCCAAAAAACCAATACTTTTCAAATCGTTCACCGGC
>JBDUES010000198.1:0-4031 GCA_040297625.1 Candidatus Nitrosocosmicus sp.
AGGCCAGTGAACGATCTGAAAAGCAGTGGTTTTTTAGATAACCGGTCATATGAAAGCAAAGATAGGACATGTTAATGAAGATAGAATGATCATAAAGCTGTTTACCAGCAATTATGCAAGAGATCTAATCATTGAGTGAACAGGGCGGCAATCCAAGATACAGAATATATTCTTATATGAAAAAACGATTTAATAAAAAATCTGATTTTGAGATTTATTTAATTTTATTCTTCATCTTCTTCCGGGGGGGTGTTTTGTATGGTGTCTGATTCTACATCCATCATTTGCGCATTTTCTAAATCAAATTTATAAATTTCATTTATATCCAGTTGATATTTTGTTTTTAATAATTCTGCTAATTGTTCACTAAGTCCTGCTTTTGAAATTTTTATATCGTATTCATATACAAAACCTTTCATAAAGTCATTAATTTTTGAATTGTCCGATATTTCTATTTCTTCAATTATAGTTCTACCATCTGGTAGTGACTCGTATAATTGGATATCTGCTTTTTTTTTCTGTTCATTAATATCTAGGAAATAACCTGTTCTATTAATTACGTCATGTTCTTGAAAATCTGCAAATTTTATTTCATTTTCTGCCCACTCTGGGAGACCGTTTTCTTCCGATTTTGACTTTCCCGCTGCTGCTTTTCTTACCATTTGATACAATTGAATTATTTTATCACTTTTTATTAAAACCTTTTTTAAAATATTGTTTTATTATGAGAAAGCATTATCTATTGGCTTATTTTATATATACTGACTTTAATTTTGGACACCGTTATTAATGGTGAATCTTTATATCAATTAATTAATACTCATAATCCAAATTTACTTCTTATAGATGCGAGACCTTTTTCTGATTATATTGAGGGGCATATCCATGGCGCAATTAATATGGACTTGATGAATTTTCATTGGTTTGATACGTCAAAGGATGGTATTATTCAATTTAACAAACAAATGAAAACATTGTTGAATTATCTGGGTGTTAATTCACAAAACATTGTAGTTTTTTATGATGATGTTTCAGGATCTTCTGCGTCCAGGGGGATTTGGTTATTACATTATTTTTCTCATAAAGATGTATATTTATTAGACGGGGGATTTAAAAATTGGTTAAAATCCCATTATCCTGTTGAAACAAAAACTAATCCATTCGTGCATTCTGAAGGTGGATTTAATATAAATATTAAAATATTGTCTGATGCAGAATATATTAAAAAAAGGATTGAAGAAAACGCTGATGATGTAGTTATTATTGATTGCAGATCTGAAATGGAATATGATGGATTAGTTGCTAGGGCATCAAGAAGAGGGCATATTCCTCACGCGGTTAACATTGATTGGATTAATAACCTTGAGAATGAAAAATTTAAAGAATTTGAAAAACTTGCACAATTGTATTCTTTTATTCCTATGGATAAAGAAATCATCACGTATTGTCAAGGTGGTTATAGAGCTGCAAATACATATCTTGTTTTGAAACAACTTGGCTATTCTAATGTTAAGATGTATTTAGGTTCGTGGGGTGAATGGGGGAATATACCTACACTTCCGATAGAATAATTATTCCTAATATTTTGTCTTTTTTGACATTTCCCAAATTTAATTTTATTGTATTGGATATCCAAAATTAAATGATGAAATAATTATGATGTGTTTTGAATAGAATTGTAGATGACTAGATTTTTTTTATATAACTTAATTTAATCAATTATCGTATAATATAATATTTAATATTTGAAATTTGAAAAAATTGACTTTAGGTATTTGTGACCTTATTAAATTTCCATTAAAAAGTATTTTTATTATTGAAGATATGCCAACTGTTATAGTCTATAGTGTTATTTCGATTAATTTTTTTAGCGATTTAATTTATCTTTTTTATATAAAATATGTGAAATATGATTTAGTAGGCGTTAAAAACCCTAAATATCATGTATTTAAAGGTAAAAGAATTAATAAATTGTATTTTTAAGATTTGCTAAAGAGATCTCAAATTGACATATTAACAGCTGCTGCCCCAAAGAAGTAAGATGTGTTTTTTCAGAAAATGGGAATAAATATAAAATCACAAAAAAAAGGTTTATGTAAGAAAATGTGATTTCAGGATTGTTGCAATTGTTATCAAGATTAATTTAAATAAAGCCGCAGATTGGGTTTAACTTTTAAAAAAATTTGTTATTTGTTTATTGTTATATTATTTAGTTCTTGTATTTTATGATTTATTTCAGTTGAACTTTGATTACCATACAATATCAAAATCCTATCGTTATCTTTTAATACATAATTCATTATATCTTTAGTTTCATTTCCATTTATATAGTATCTTAACTTTAAATTTTTATTCTCGCAAAAGTGCTTATTTTCATCAGTTATGAAGCAACCATTTGATATATCCATTCTAATGCTCTTTAAAAATTCTCCTATTGGTACCTTTGTAGCATGTTTATGCAGGGTTGTTCCGTCTAATGTACCATTGTGGTTTTCCATATGAATATAATTAGATCTTAACATGTATTTTGGTTGGGCAAAATTAATGTTTGTTCCATTTAAATCAACTATCAGTGCAGCGTGTTCGTGAGCAGATCCTATCATTCCAAATTTTGCAGAAGCATTATTTCCTGGAAATGCTATTGCCAGTACTATGCTAATTGCAATAACCCCTATAATTGCAGGAATTATTATTTTCATATATTGATTTCTTTTTTTTCTGCTTCTGGCAAAATAGCTAGTGTTATTATTTTCTTCTTTATTATTTGTATTATTTGTATTATTACTATTAGTTTCTATATTTTTTCTTTTTTTATTCATCTAGATTGCTTTTTTTATGTCAAGTCTCTAATTTAAAATAACGATAATTATTATTTTCAGGTTGTATTTATGGCTTAATTATTGTCTTTTGTTATCTCATTAATTATTATTTGTAAATTTTTTGAAAAAGGGTGGTTTGGATTATTGACTACCGTTAGAAATTCTCTGGGACTAAATTGGATGTCGCAATAACAAGGTAAAGGTGTAAGGTATTTCACACCGGCCACCTCTTGTAATCCTTCCAGAACATTTTTTGGATTTTGCTTTTCTATTAAATCAATATATGTTTGTTCTCCATGTACAAGTGTCACATTTGTTTTCTCATTTGGAGAATTACCTAAAGTCGTCATAGGAATGCAATACCCTGATATTCTGTTAAGTAAAATGTATGAAATAGCTCCGAATTTTACAAAGGTTGTGTATATTTCATATAATAGTTTTTTTGTTCCTTCAATGTCCAAGTCATCCATTTTCATGGTAAGTATTAATTTATCGGCTATAGATAGAGCATTTATAGACCAATGCCTGATTCCGGGACTAGTGTCTATTATTATATAATCCATATCCATCTTTGTTATCATTTGTTCCCTCAAGAACACCAATTTTCTGAATTGTTTTTTCCAATATTCAGTTCCATTGCCAAGTTCAAACTTAAATATTGCATCTCTATTAGGGTTTGAAAATCCTGCATAAAACTTACCAGAGGATATCTTTTCATTATATATTGATTCTGTCATATCTATTATTGTTTCCTCAAGATCTGCATTGTTATCTAAAAAATCATTTATCCACTTTTTTGGAGTTATTTTAAAGTAATTGTGTAAACTGGGAGCGTAAATGTCTAGATCTAAAAGAGCAACTCTTTTACCTGTTTTCACAAGTAATGCTGCAGTATTTGCAGCAATCGTAGTTTTACCTGTACCTCCTTTGTATGAGTGGAATGCAATGCAATGAGTCATTCACTAACTGATAACCCTTCTTTAGAATTCGATATTAAATCTTTTGAAAATTTTATTCAAATCATCTATATCTTTGGTGCTTAGTCTTTGTAATTGCCTGTTTAAAATAATTTACTTTTGATTTTCAACTGCTTTGTTGCATGATTCCCCTTTCCCAAATACATTTAGCTAACATCAACCAACAAATCATATGAACTGGCCTGTTTACAACCAATCTCTAGTTAGAAGAGGTGAAATCTTGCTAGGATTTGAT
>JBDUES010000199.1:0-22630 GCA_040297625.1 Candidatus Nitrosocosmicus sp.
TGCTTTGTTGCATGATTCGAAAAACAGTTAAAACTACACTCCATTTAGGACAATGATAATCAAATTTTCACTGATTCCGTTATAATTCTATCAACAAAACGTTTACAAATAACGATTAAAATAATCATGCAACAAAGCAGGTCGTACTATTTAATATCCACTTCTGCTAAGGTGACATTAATAATCAACAGAATTAGACGGAAAATCTAACCATTATTTCTCGTTTATATGAATCATAAAAACAAGAAATTATACACAGTCTTATAATACTATAAAAAATGAATTAAATAATCTATAGATCTCTTGCATAATTAGCACTATTAAAAAAAATTTCCAAAAGGTTGAAACATCTTACTGCAACCCGCAAATTAAAATGAAAAAATTAAAATAATTCATGGATAATCCATAAAATTTGATACATGTCTGATTACGCAGGAGATCTTATATACAAATGCATCCATATTCTTTAGCTTTTGTATCCTAGACAATTTTTTTCGGGATACAGTAGTTTCATTTGTCATTATGTCTGGGTTTAGCAATAGCAATGATATTGGCCATTTTTTACTATAAACTTCTTCGAACTACAGGCATAAATCCCGGCATATGAGTTCATTTCAAGAGATATTAAAAATATATCAGGTAAGAAACAACTAAAAAATTTTAAAAATTATTACTAATGTTGATATTCCCCTCTCGAATTAAGGTAGTGCGGGGATTCCAGTTTTTATTGTAATAACATACTTACAGTTAGAGGCCTTAGTATCACCATTCTTGACATTAAAATCTAATATTACACCATTACCATTTAAACCACAGTCAAAGTAATTAGAGCCACCTCCACCTATCATAATATCATGACCACTTCCTGCATAAAATTGATCATTTCCTTTTCCACCTACCATTAGTGTATCACCAGATCCACCTATGAACATATTATTTCCTGATCCGCCGTAAAGCTGAGCAGTTGATGAGCTACTAGACACCATTATATTGTCACCCGGTCCAGCATATACCTTGCAATTACCTGTCCCACATTGTATAACATCATTGCCATCAAGACCATAAATGGTAGCACTTGGTACAGCAGAAGCAATAATTATATCAGAACCACTGGTGCCCACTATGGGGGGACAACCACTACCGCTGGTAGTAGTAGAAGGACATGCCAGCACTATCAAGTTTTTGGGAAGTTCAAGCCCCGATGCAATTTGAGATCGGGTGAGTGAGGTAATTGGGGCTTGGTTTGGTTGTGTAAAAGCATTATTTGGAATGGGCAGGGTCCTGCCTTTTGAATGTGTATTAGCAAATACTAAAGGGGTTATTATTAAACCAATGAGCAACATCATTATAAAAAACGTGACTAATAGGGAAATACGTGACATTTTCATTAACATGATAAGGATGCTCGCATATTTGCATTTTCAATAAAACTATTTATTAATAATAATACTAAATTATGATAGGATATATCTAAGCTGAACCTTACCGGTACCATTGTATGGTTAATGCATATGCTCATACACTTGTATGACCTCCCCAATACTTATATTTGGTGGAAGTATATTCCATTTCTTTGTTCTTAAATGAAATTCCATCTTTTTAGTATTTCTTGAATATTTTTAATAGAGCACTTTTTTAATAAAGAATAATTACTCTTGTCTAAATTATTTCATCTAGTCTATCTGCATCTACACTAATTGGATAACCAGTTATACATTAAAGATTAGGTTAGCATCGGAGTTATTTTTAAATGGAGGCTCATTTAGCCAATCTTTAATATAAAGAAAAGAACAATAAAGTAAACAGAACCTGCTTCTGTCCTTGCTTCATGATGTTTTTCACCGCCTCCATATCTCCTATAAGACGAATTTATTTTATTTTTAAGAATTAGAAGGAACATCCAAATCCTAAGCCATGTTAAAACATATTTACTTGTATTGTCACTTTCATATTCAACTATAAATAATATAGTACCTTTTTCCGATAACTCGGTCTCAAATTATTTGCATCTATATTTTAGTTTCTTTTTTATCATCAGATTAATAAAACTAGTTGTAAAAGATACTCGGGTCTGCAATAGCAAAGTATTATCCGATTTACCCAGCCAAGTTGTCTTCACAGAAACTTTAACGAAATATTGACGGTAATTTGTCAGCCTTTTTGCTTAATAAGATTTGATGATTAAATTGGTTTTGTCCATATTAGCAGTGTCAACTTATTCCTGCGCATTTTTTCTTTTAAAATATTTTTTCAGCCATAGATCTTTGAATCTATTTTAGATTGAACATAGTTTTTTATAAGATAAGATTTATAATTTTGAAGCATTTCCATATTTTTTCATTTATCGTTACTGTGCACAAACTTTTTTTCAAATATTAGGTATCAACATAACCAAAAAAAGTTATTATTCTATTAATGATATGAAATTTTTATAAACTATTTTTGAATATTTGTTTAATTCTTTAACTTTTTTCTCCATATCAAATATTAAATCTTGTTTATTTATATTTTCATTTATAATCTCTGTTTGATATTCTTTTATCCAGTCCAAAATCATTTGTTCTGATACTTCTAAATGAAACTGAATTCCAAAAGCAGTTTTGATTTTAAAAGCTTGTATATATAAACTAGATAAAGATAAAACGTCAGCATTTTCAGGTAATACAAATGTATCACCGTGCCATTGAAATACTTGGATTTTTTTATCTGGAATATTTTTAAATAAAGAATTCTTACCATCATCGGTTATATCAACAAACCCCCACCCAATTTCTTTTATTGGCCCCCTCCGTACTTTCCCTCCACAAGAATTAGATATAATCTGAGAACCCAAACAAATACCTAAAACAGGAATTTCAAGTTCGATAGAATTTACAATTAGTTGTTGTTCTTTCCACAAATAATCAAAATTATCATTTACCGACATAGGACCACCTAAAATAAAAATAGCGTCAAAATTTTCTATATTTTCAGGGATCTCATGTTTTGTTGCAAGAATTTCTGAAATTCTATAACCATCGGACACAAGAAATTCTTTTAAACTCCCCAATGTTTCACATGCTATATTTTCAATAGCAAGAATCTCATTAGATTTGCCTCCCCCTCTGCCCAACACTATGATAGTTAAAATCAACTTTAAAAACATTCTATAATAACCAAAGTATTCATTTCGTTAAGAAAAGATGAATTTTAAAGAGATTGTCTTTTTAACATTAAGTTCATTAAAAGAAAGGAGGACTAGAAATATACTCACAATATTGATGATAACAATGGGTTGTGGTTTATTGGTATCCTTGAATAGTTTAACTCAAGGTCTTATATCTTTTGTAGATCAAAATTTTAAAAAAATCCTACCAAATCAGATAATAATTTCAAACTCCGATAAAATTCAACAATCCAACTTGCAAAACATTCAAAATAAACTTGAAGTTTTATTTGATAAAAATCTGAGTGTCGTGGAAAAAAGAACACCTTTTGATAACAGTACTATAAAATATTTACAAAATATAGATGGTGTTGATTTTGTAGATCCTGCATATCAGGGCATGATATTTTTAAAACATGGAAATAAATCTGAAATAACAAATGTTATCGCCGCTAATTTTACCAATTTAAAAAATATCATTCCTGATTTTAATATTAATAACCAGGTTTTAAAGGAATCATCATCATCGACAAATAAAAAAAATGGAAACATTATAGTATTGCCTCAAAAAATAAGTGAAAGTCTCGCACTTTCCAACAAAAAAGTAGGACAAGGAGGAAGCATCAATAACATAACTGTACAGGACATAAAAGAAAGTACAAATCCATCATCATCATCATCATCATTAAAAAATAATGATAATTATAATGTTATTGCAATTATAAATTCCACAGGTAACCCCATAATAGATAACTCTGTTTTCATTGAAACTAAAAAAGGTCAAGAAATTCTCAATAAATCAAGTGATTATGATGTATTATTTTTAACGTATAATGATATAAACAAAGTGGACAATATTGTTAAAACAATACAGAAACATTTTAACAACCAAGTGTCAATTTTAAATTCTTTAGAAATAATAAAAACTCTGACCAAATTTATTATAGGTATTTCGACATTTATTTCCAGCATAGCAGTATTTTCCCTAATAGTTGGATCATTAGGAATCATAATCACAATATATACATCAGTAGTTGAACGTACCCGGGAAATTGGAATCTTAAAGGCACTTGGCGGGACAAACAAAACAATACTGTGGATGTTTTTAACAGAATCTGTGATAATAGGTATGATTGGTGCCGGAATTGGAATATTATTTGGATTTTTAGGCTCGTATGTTCTTTTGAATGCATTTTTATTTTTTTTAAAATTACCAATAAAAATATATCCTGTTTTTGATTCAATAGAAATATTAAAAATTTTCATCGCCGTGGTAGGGTTGAGTATTTTTTCAGGTCTATACCCTGCCTACAAGGGTTCAAAAATTTCCCCCGTAAATGCACTAAATAAATTCTACTAATTTTATTTAAAATTATATAATAATATTTATTTCGCATTACCTATAGTATTAAAGACTCGATTGAATAACTTTTCATCTACACATAATATTATAACCCATGGCGGCGATGACGAGGATAAAACAAATAATGATATCAATGCTGATCTAAATTCAAACACTAAAATAAATACTAATAAAAAAAAAAGATTTATTCTTTCTGATGCTCTATCTCCAAAGGGGGACCAGCCTCAAGCAATTAATAATTTAATTGAGGGGATAAAATCAAATAAAAAAAAACAAATTTTATTAGGAGTTACTGGGAGTGGTAAAACATTTACTATTGCAAATGTTATTTCAAAATTAAATAAAAACGTTTTAGTAATATCGCATAATAAAACTCTATCTGCACAGCTATACGCAGAATTTAAAGAATTTTTTCCAAATAATAACGTAGGATATTTTGTAAGTTTTTATGATTATTATCAGCCTGAGAGCTATATGCCACAAACTGATACATACATAGAAAAGGATACTGAAATTAATGAAAAAATTGAGCAAATGAGACTCGAATCAACCTCAATGTTATTGTCAGGGGAGCCAACCATAATTGTGGCGACTGTATCATGTATTTATTCACTGGGATCTCCAACAGAATGGAAAGAACAATCAATAATTTTAAAAAAAGGTTTGAACATAAGCAGAAAATCAATTATTCACAAGTTAGTAAAAATAAGATATGAAAGAAATGATACCAGTCCTATCAACGGAACTTTTAGATCAAAAGGAGACACCATTGACATAATTCCAGGATATTCAAAAGATATGATAAGAATAAGTCTTTATGGTAACACAATAGAGAGTATTTTTACATTAAATAAAGATACAAAGGAAACCGTTAGAGAAGAAGAATCAGTAGTAACCATTTTTCCAGCAAAGCATTACCTGATAGATGATGATATCCAAAATAAAGCAATAAAATCCATAAAAGAAGAAATGCAAGAATGGTTACCCCAACTCCCAACAGAATTAGAAAAACAAAGACTCAAGTCACGAACAAATTATGATTTAGAAATGATTACAGAATTAGGATACTGCAATGGAATTGAAAATTATTCAAGGCACTTTGATGGAAGAAAACCAGGTGAACCCCCATATTGTCTTTTAGATTTTTTTAAAAAAGATTTCTTGCTAGTAATTGATGAATCTCATGTTACATTACCTCAAGTTATGGCAATGTTCAAAGGAGATCATTCACGAAAGGAAACATTGGTAGACTATGGATTTAGATTACCAAGTGCATTTGATAACAGACCACTCAAATATGAAGAATTTGAAGAATATTTTAATAATGTAATTTTTGTATCTGCAACACCTGGCAAATATGAATTAAGTAATCATGAAAACCTTGTTGAACAAGTTGTAAGGCCCACAGGGCTTGTTGACCCAAAGATAGAAATTAAAGAAACTAAAGATCAAATTAAAGATCTAATAAAAGAGATAAACATTAGATCTGAGAAAAATCAAAGAACACTTGTTACAACATTGACCAAAAAAATGGCAGAAGATATGGCAGAATTTTTATCAAAAAACGATATAAAAGTAAGATATATACATTCAGAAGTAAAGGGAATAGAAAGGACCGAGTTACTAAGACAGTTAAGAGCCGGCGATTTTGATGTTCTCGTAGGAATCAATTTATTAAGAGAGGGACTGGATTTACCTGAAGTTTCACTTGTGGCAATAATGGATGCAGATAAAGAAGGATTTTTAAGGAGTTATACAAGTTTGATTCAAACTTTTGGCAGAGCTGCAAGAAATATAGATGGAAAGGTAATATTATATTCTAATGTTGTAACCAAGTCTATAAAGGAAGCAGTTGTAGAAACCAATAAAAGACGAAGGAAACAAATGGAATACAACGATATCAATAAAATTGAACCAAAATCAATTATTAAACAAGTTCCAGAAAAGATTTCAAACATATCAAAATTTAATATAGATTTAAAAACAATGACAAGAAATGATTTGATGGATTTATCAATTAAAATAGAAAATCAAATGAATAAATTTGCAGAAGATCTGGATTTTGAAAAAGCCATAGAACAAAGAGAAGATTTAAGAAAAATAAATGATATTTTGATGATAAATACATAGAAATGAAATGGAAAACAACAATAACAATAACAACATAATTATTAAAGGAGCAAAACAGCATAATTTAAAAAATATAAATTTAGATATTCCAAAGAATAAATTAATAGTATTTACAGGCTTATCTGGATCTGGGAAATCCACACTAGCTTTTGATACAATTTTTGCAGAAGGTCAAAGAAGATATGTTGAATCACTATCAGCATATGCCAGACAATTTTTGCAAATAATGGATAAGCCAGATGTTGACTCAATAGAAGGGTTGTCACCTGCAATTGCAATTCAACAGAAAACCACAAATAAAAATCCACGTTCCACAGTAGGAACAATAACAGAAATTTATGATTATTTAAGACTATTGTTTTCCAAAATAGGGATTCCACATTGTCCTCAGTGCGATAGAAAAATATCACATCAATCTATTGACTCGATAGTTAATAGAATAGTAACAGATATAGAAAATATTCAAGAGAAAGATAAAAAAACGTCAACATTATTTATTTTAGCACCAATAGTTAGAGAGAAAAAAGGAGTTTATGAAAAAGTTTTAAAGGATTTAAAAGATGAAGGATATTTAAGAATACGAATTGATAAAAAGGTAATAAATTTAAATGAATTTGAAAAACTTGACCTAATACCAGGAACAGAAAAGCAAAAAAGACATTCAATTGATGCAGTAATAGATAGAATAATTCTAAACCCTTCAGAAAATATAGTAGAGAAAGATAGAATTTTTGAATCTGTACAAAATGCGTTGAATATGGGCGAGGGGTTAATGATAGTACAAATGGATGATAAAGATTATATATTCTCGCAAAAAAACGCGTGTCCATATTGTAATATAAGCTTGGGAGAAATGGAGCCAAGATTTTTTTCATTTAACTCACCATTTGGAGCATGTAGTAAATGTAATGGTCTAGGTATTGAAATAGAATTTGATCCGGATTTAATAATTCCAGATAAGAGTAAAAGTATCCTAAATGGAGGAATAAAGCCCTGGTCGACCGGACAGTTTGCAAGTTTCAGAACATCTATGCTAAAAGATGTTGGAAGGAAATTTGATTTTAATTTAAATACACCCATAGAAAAGATGAATGAAGAGCAGTTGAATGTTATTTTATATGGAACAGATGTTAAAATTAATTACAATTATATTTCAAAATCAAGCGAAAGTTCTTGGGAATATTCTGGAAGATTTAAAGGAGTGATACCCAATTTAGAAAGAATATATAATGAATCAGAATCTGATTCAAAGAGGGAAGAAATAACCAAATATATGAAAGAAAAACCATGCGAAAAATGTAAAGGGAACAGATTAAAAAAAGCAGCACTTTCAGTAAAAATAAATGAAAAGTCAATAATGGATATTTGTAATTTACCAATAGATCAAACAATAGATTTTTTTAATAAAATGAATTTATCACAGAATGAAACAATTATTTCAAAACAGATTTTAAAGGAAATCAAAAGTAGACTTGAATTCTTATTAGGTGTCGGACTAAGTTATCTAAACCTAAATAGAAAAGCAGGAACACTTTCAGGAGGTGAATCCCAAAGAATAAGATTAGCAACACAGATAGGATCTAATCTGACAGGTGTTTTGTATGTCCTTGATGAACCAACTATAGGATTACACCAAAGAGACAACTCTCTTTTGATTAGAACACTATTTAGATTGCGAGATCTTGGAAATACAGTAATAATAGTAGAGCACGATGAAGACATTATAAGAAATTCAGACTGGATAATAGACATTGGACCTGCTGCAGGGATTCACGGGGGTCAAGTAGTAGCATCTGGAAAAATAACACACATTATGGATAACGAAAATTCTATCACAGGGGAATTTTTATCTGGAAAGAAAAAAGTAATAGAGAATTTTGAAAGAAAAGAAAACAATGGAAAATTTATATCCATTTTAGGCGCTTGTGAAAATAATTTAAAAAATATAAATCCAAAGTTTCCAATCGGATTGATCACCGTTGTTACAGGTGTTTCCGGGTCAGGGAAATCTACGCTGGTAAATGACATTTTATATAACTACTTGATGAACCATTTTTACAAATCAAGATTAACAACAGGAAAATATGAAAAAATTCAAGGTGTTGAAAATATAGATAAAACTATAGGTATTGATCAATCACCGATTGGTAGGACACCAAGATCAAATGCAGTGACATATGTTAATGCTTTTACTAAAATTAGAGAATTATACTCATCAACGCAGGACTCGAAGGAAAAAGGATACAAACCTGGCAGGTTTTCTTTTAATTTACCATCAGGTAGATGCGATGTTTGCGAAGGAGCAGGTGTTCGAAAAATAGAAATGCAGTTTCTTCCTGATGTCTATATAACATGTGATCAATGCAATGGAAAAAGATACAATACCGAAACACTTGCAATAAAATACAAAGGAAAAAATATTTCAGAAGTACTTGATATGACGGTTGAAGAAGCTCTAGACTTTTTTAAAAACATTACAGCAATAGCAAACAAATTAAAGCTGTTAAATGATGTGGGACTGGGCTATTTGCATTTAGGTCAATCAGCAACAACATTATCAGGAGGAGAGGCTCAAAGAATCAAATTAGCTACTGAGCTATCCAAAAAAGATACAGGAAATACGCTGTATATTCTTGACGAACCCACCACAGGATTACATTTTTCAGATGTTAAAAAACTTTTAAAAATCCTTTATAAACTCAGAGAAATGGGAAACACAATAATAATAATAGAACATAACCTTGACGTAATATCGGCAGCAGATTGGGTAGTAGATTTAGGTCCGGAAGGGGGAAATAATGGAGGTCAGATAATAGCAAACGGGTCTCCAGAAGAAATTATCAATAATGAAAAAAGCTATACTGCAAAATATTTAAAAGAAAAATTATCACAACAACAACATCAACAATTTGGTCTAAATCAATACAACATGATTAAAGTAAAAAAATGATTAAAAAGATACCACAAGGAAGAAATTTTAATCTAATTTTTTCACAATAAATAATTAACAAGTTGGAAATAGAAATTCCAGACTACCAGGTAGAACAAACCTCCTTTCCTCAGAAACCAGGTGTGTATATAATGAAAGATATCCAAGACAAGATTATTTATATTGGTAAAGCCAAAAATCTAAATAAACGAATTAAAAGCTATTTTTCAAAAGATAATTACAAATCAAGAGATAAAACATCCATTTTAATTTCCAGAATTAAGAAAATAGACTATATAATAACAGATAATGAAATTGAGGCATTTTTACTGGAATCAAATCTTATAAAAAAATATAGACCACTTTTTAATATAGAATTAAAGGATCAACAAAGATATACATACTTAAAAATAACTGATGAAAAATTTCCAAGACTTCTAGTAACAAGAAGAAATAGAAATGGAGAATTTATGGGGCCAAAAGGTGAGATTTTTGGTCCTTTTGTTAAAGGAAGTTCAAGATTCTTAACAATTGGTCTTTTAAGAAAAATGTTTAAAATTAGAATTTGTAAACAATTACCAAAAAAGGAATGTTTAGAATATCATATTGGTAATTGTGATGCGCCATGTATTAATAAAATTTCCCAAGATGGATATAATAAAAACATTGAATTGATAAAAAATATTTTAAAAATAAATCACGATTTTGATGAATTTTACCTGAAACTAGAAAATGAAATGAAAGTTGCAGCTGAAAAAAAAGAATATGAAAAAGCAATACATATCAGAGACACACTATTTAGGTTAAAAAATTTAAGATATCATCAAAAAATAGAAACTACATTTCAAATCAATCCAATTGAAGAATATATAGGAATAGTTTATGAAAAAATGAATAATACCGCATATGTTATGACACTGATAAGTAAAAATGGAGTAATAAATGATATGAAAAAATACCAATTTGATTTAATTGCAGATAACTCTTTTGAAAATTTTATATCTCAATACTATTATTCAAACCCAATAATACCAAACACAATTTATCTCAATGAAGAAATAGAAAAAAAGTCAAAATTGGTATTAGTTTTAAAAAAAATATCAGGTCACAATGTTAAAATAAAAAATATTGACATCATATCAAGTCAACCCAATCAACAAGATGGCGGCAATAGGATTGATAGGCATTATAATAAACCAAATGAAGAAGAAGAAGAAGAAGAAGAAAATCAAAAGGATAATGATAAAATAAAGATTATGGAATTAATCATCAATAATTTAAAAACATACATTCAAAAAAGCTATGAACCAGCGCTAGAGGAATTAAAAACATTATTAAAATTAAAAAAAATTCCGCATATAATTGATTGCTTTGATATATCAAATTTCGGAAATGATTTTGCGGTAGGTGCTTGCACTAGATTTATCGATGGAGTACCACATAAAAATGGATACAGAAGATTTAAAATCAAGAAAATATTCAATCAAAACGATTTCTCAATGATGGAAGAAATAATAATTAGAAGATACAAAATAAATGGAACGCAGAAGCAGTGTACGGTAGAGAAAGTAAAAGATGCTAATTATACAGGCAAAGTAGAAATGGAAGAAGATGCAGCTGCAGGAACAGGAGAAACAGAAGCATCTGATGAATTGCCCAGCCTTATAATTATTGATGGAGGAAAAGGTCACTTGAATGTGGCTTTAAAGGCCCTAAAAAAAATTGGACTGGAAAAATTAGAATGTGTATCATTAGCAAAAGAGAACGAAGAGATATTTGTATCATTTTCAAATGATCCGATAATTATTTCTAAAAATAAAAAATCATTGAAAATATTGCAACATATTCGTGATGAATCGCACAGGTTTGGTTTGACATATAACAGAAAACTAAGAAAAATAATGATAAAGTAAACAAAATAACATCAATGAAATACAAGATTATTTATCAACACTTTGAAAAGAAAATAAATACGCGCGTACAATTAGAAGATATATGAGACATGGTCATAATTCGAGATCCTTCGTCTTTATCTAGAACTCCAGGTCAGTCAGTCCCAAGCATGTATTTTATTGATTTTGGATTTAATTTTTCAGTTTTACAGTTATAATACACCATTAGCTGATAGAGCAAAACAGATATCCCATTGTCGATATTCTTTCTTTTACATCTATAGTAGAAATGGTCTTCAATCGTCTGTCAAATGTACGTCTACTACTAGGTATTGTTATGAGACCACAGGCCAGTCAGTACAAGTTTGCGATTATATTGACAAGATATATTTAAAAATACATGTAAAGCGTTGTTAGAATCAATTCGAAATCATATTCGTACAATAAAACACCTTAGAATTATGGTTGGAGTATAGATATATGATCTACCACGTTTCCTTGATGCAATAGACCATGGTTTACAATCTATAAGATACAGAATGTTAAAAAGATGGATTCCTTTAATCTATCAAGAGATAATCTTGGGGACAGATATAGTCAAAATAATATTCCAGAGGTCATCTTTAAGCTGTTATAAAATATGTTAAGAGAGAACTCGAATTATGACCAAGCCTCAGATATATAGTGAACAATCCGATTTCTTTAGCATGATTTGAATGTAGTATGCAGGTGCTTTTATAATATCAACTATTGTCGCTACCAGCAACGTTTTGACATGAAATTTATCAATAATAATAGCATAAACTTTTTGAAAATAACAATAACAATAACATATTCACAGAAGAAAATCTCTTATATTGATGTTGTAATTTTTAAGTATTTTGGACCTTTGTTGAACATAAATCTATTTCTATTTAGAAGAAATTAAACCGTCAATCGATTGTGACAGATTTCTATTCTTATTAGATTGTAATTCAGCATCTTCACCAGCATTTGAAAACTTTGGACCAAAAAGATGATGGGCGATGGTGGGTGATTTTGCTAGGACAACAACCCTAATTTATATCATATAGAACATTCGGTAAATTTTCAAAACATATTGTCTATAGTATGAATGATAATATAATACTATAAACATACATTATGTTAGATAAATATTTATATTGTAATATGTATTACATAAAATAGGAGATTATTACAAATGAGTATTAGAGATATAGATCCCTATGATTGGTTTAAAAGATTTTTCGGTAGTGGTAGTAGAGGTAGTATGAGAGGCGGATTCTCTGATAGAAGAGATATATTCAGAGAATTTGAGGATATGCAAGAAGAAATGTCAAGAATGTTTAACCAATTTAACGACATTTCATCCAATCCACCAAAAGAATTGGTTAGAGAATACCAAACACCCGAAGGTGATAAAGTACGAGAAATAGGACCAATAGTATATGGCTATTCAATGACAATTGGACCTGATGGTAAACCCCATGTAAGAGAATTTGGAAATGTTAAATCACTTGGCGGCAGTGTTAGTGGAGGAACAGGATTTGCTGGAGGAAATGTAGGTACACCACAAATAACTGCAGAAAGAGAACCTTTAGCGGATGTAAATACATCAGATAACGAAGTTAAAGTCGTACTAGAAATGCCCGGTATAAAAAAAGAAGACATAAAAATAAACGCTTATGATGGAGCAGTTGAAGTTACAGCAAATGACCCCCAAAGAAAATATCACAAAAAAATAGAACTACCACATGATGCAGATATTGAAACTGCCAGATCTATATACAATAACGGTGTACTGGAAGTGACATTTAACAAAAAGAGGGATGTCAAGCCAAAGGGAAAAGAGATCAAAATAGATTAGAATCTAAATTCAACAAATATTTTTATATTTTAATCTTTTATAATGTTTTTAATTTACCATAAGCATCCAAAGTAGCAGATTTAGTTCATTTCTACTCAATTTGCTTTTAAATCACATCCCACATCCCATCTAATAGATTATAATAGCACATCTGATTTTGCAATTAGATGGATCACAAAACAGTATGTTGAAGTGGAAATATCATTTTCTTTTTAATTTGTTTTAATGCTGTAATAGAATTCTTTAAACTTTATGGATAAATAGATCAAAATAATTTATTAAATAGTAGCATGTGTTTTGGTTTTGACCTCCACACATGCTATGATAATAACGATGTCTTCAACTTATATAGAAGTAGTAGTTTTGCAACCACTACAACTTTGGTTAATCATTATAAAATAAACAAAGCTATAAACTTTTAGCAGAAAAGATACATATCAATTATACAGTATCTCCGACTTTGTCCCTTCTTATAATAGTTCTAAAATACGGCTCCAACTGTGTTGATACATTAACAATGAACGATGAACATGGAATTAATCCATTATCTGTTAATTAAGAATACATAAGATCAAAATATGCTAAATATAAATACCATAAAAAGTATCAAAATACAGGAGAGATAAATAAATAAAGGTAAACCGTAATATACGGTTTAATCTAATTCTTCTTTTACTTTTTCTTTTTTATATTCAGTTCCAGTATCTTTACTTGGATCTTTGATTTTATTAACTACTGCTTTGGCACCTGCTTGAACTTTATTACTTGCATCACCAAGCGTACTTTCCGTATCATCAGCAGCATTGTGTGTATCTTTTTTTATTTCTCTTTTATCTTTATTATACTCGTCGGACATTAACGATATAGATACAACATACTTTAATAACCTAATCAATTGTAATATAGGTTCTGGAAATTTAAGGAATTTGTTGGATTATCTTAGTTATTTAGGTATGTTTTTCCATCTACATACAATAAATCTAATAAAATGAATATAATTTAAATAGACTAGAATAACAAAATGTTTGAATATTACATAAATATGCAAAAGTAGCCGTAAATTGCATTGGCTCCTATTATTTCCTTTAGAGTAATATTTTCCCATACTATACATCATTAAAAAAGATGTATATGAATAGTAATTGCGACGAGTATAAAAATAATCAAATTAATATTATGAATTTAAATAATATTTTTATTTTATTGCGGTCAAAAACAAAATAGTTATTGAAAATACCAGGAGTCATTATATCAGGTGCGACAAGCGGGGTCGGGAAAACAACTATTGCAATGGCAATAATACACGGTCTTCAAAAAAAAGGTTACAAAGTCCAACCATTTAAAATTGGACCTGACTATATAGATCCATCTTATCATAACGCAATAGCAAAAAAAAGCTCTAAAAATTTAGATGTATGGTTAATGGGTAAACAAGGTATTTTCGAATCTTTTTTCAACTCTACAAAAGATTCAGATTTTGCAGTATTAGAAGGCGTAATGGGATTATTCGATGGTATATCAGGAAAAGACAACTATGCGAGTACCGCACATGTTTCAAAAATCCTCAATATTCCAGTAATTTTAGTTGTGGATGCACGAAAAACTGCAAGATCACTGGCTGCAATAGCTTTGGGTTTTATAAAATTTGATAAAAAAATAAAGATTTCGGGAATAATAATAAACCATATTGCAAGTGAAAGACATTTAAAATATATTACAGAAGCTTTTCAGTCAAAAATAAAGGTGCCCATAATAGGCAAGATATTCAACAATAAAGACAACAAACTTCAAGAAAGACATCTGGGCCTGATCCCCACCAGAGAGATGAGTTTTAACAACATTAACAAGTTAGTTGAAAATGCTAAAAAAACTTCTCAAGATATTGATATAGAAAAAGTGGTAGAAATTGGACAGATTATTAGCAACAGATTTGGAGGGAAAGAAGGAGAAGAAGGAGAAGAAAATAGCAAAAAACAAGCTTTACGTTATCTTGAAAATAAAGAAAAAGAAGAATCAAATGAAAAAAAGAAGATTAAAATTTCAATTGCTCTTGACAAATCATTTAATTTTTACTATAAAGATAATTTAGAAATATTACAAAAAAAAACAAGAATAGAATTTTTCAGCCCCATTGATGATAACTCAATTGCTCCTGATAGTAGCGGCATCATAATAGGAGGAGGTTTCCCAGAAATAATAGCAGATGCATTAGAAAAGAATTCATCAATGAAAAAAAATATTTTAAAACTAGCACAAGATAATATACCACTTTATGCAGAATGTGGTGGCTTGATGTATTTAACAAAATCAATTTCAGGATATAGAAATCAAAATATAAAATATAAAATGGTAGGGCTATTTGATGCAGAAACAATAATGACAGAAAAACTAACTCTAGGATATACCGAAGCTCTATTAAATAATAACAAAACTATATTTGGTAACATAAAAAGAATACGAGGTCATGAATTTCATTATTCAAATATAATCAATAATAATAAAGATTTAAAATTAATTTATACATTAAAGAAAGGAAAAGGAATTATTGACGGATATGACGGATTTTATTCAAATAACTGTATTGCATCTTATATGCATACACATTTTATTAATTCCAATATTTCCAGCAATTTTATAGAAAGCTGTTACAATTATTCAAAAAAGTAATTAAAAAAAAGAGAGCAAGAGAGAGAGAGAAAAAGAACAACAGTATGAGAAAAAATGTAATATATATTCTTCAAATCAAATATAAAAGCCTTTTTATCATAAAAATATAAAATATTATTATTTTTCGATTTTCTTATTATTGACAATATATAGTAACATTAGTGCATTAATTATTGATGAAGCTGCTGAACTACCCCCTTTTCTACCACTATTTGTTATATAAGGAACATTTAATTTAGATAACTCACATTTTGATTCAACTGCAGACACAAATCCAACCGGCAAACCTATAACAAGAAATGGAGAAAGTTTTTTTTCATTAATTAAAGATACAACTTCGTATAAAGCAGTAGGGGCATTTCCAATCACCACTATACCATTATTTATTTTATCCATTGCTTTTTGTATTGCCAATTCGGATCTTGTTTTCTCAAACTTTTTTGAATTCTCTATACATCCTGGATCATTTATATAACAAACGCCCGTCATGTTTAGACTTGAAAGTGATTTTTTGTTTATACCATGTAAAACCATTTCTACATCAGTTATAATATAGGAAGGCTTAGAGAATGCCAAGAATGCGGATTCTATGGCTTTTGGATGAAAAATGATTTTACATTCTTTTGCAAAATCAAAATCTGCAGTTGCATGAATTACTCGTCTTACTATTACCCATTGATCTTTAGTGTAATCGTGTTTCCCAATTTCAGATTCAATAATATCAAAACTTTGTTTTTCAATGTTAAAGGAACGAGTTGACATATCACGCCCTTTAGCAGAATCACTCTTGTAATCTCTATTAGAATTATCGGAACAATCCACTTTTATTTTCAGCATCCTTAGCTAAAGAAATCATAAGGTCGATTATTAAAGAATCCACACCTATATGTTCAGCTATCGATAAATTAGAAAAATTATATTTTTTTAATGCTTTATCAATAGCAATCAATATATCTTTTTGTATATGAATACCTTTGTGTAAAAAATAAGGGATAACAAATATCGACTCAGGGTTTGAATCAAGGCAATCTTTGATACCCTCTTCTATATTAGGAAGTTCTAGCTCAAGGAAGCAGAAATTAACATATTTAAAGTGATCTTTTAAACTATTAACAGTATACAAGAATGCATCTTTAGCACGCCTATCACTGCTACCATGACCAATTAACAAAAGAGAATAATTCTTGTCTTTAATATTCTTCTCATATAATAAAGAATTTATTCTATCCAGAACAATTTTGGATATTAGTGGTTGATAAGATAATGGCTTTGTAATTACTATTTTACTAGTGGTAAGTTTAGTAAAAAACGCTGTTTGTTTTACGGCATCTTTAAGTTTCATTCCAGGATAAAGAAAACATGGAACTACAGTAATGGCATCTACGTCCTGGTTTAAACATTTAGTTATACCTTCTTCTATAAATGGAGGCAAAACTTCAAGAAAACAATAATCCACATAATAGTAATCTGTTTGCTCCTTAATTTTTGAACAGGTTTCAAATAGTTCTTGTTGAACTTCATTCATTTTGCTTCCTCTATCAACTATTAACAATGCTTTTCTCAATTAGTTATCACCCTACTTATTGCAACTGTCAAATCTGGAGGAAACTTTCTTTTCGGGATTATTAAAGTACCATCTGATGCTAATAATGATGAAGCTTCAGAAACACTATATGTGCCTTCATATCTTCCAACAATTTCTGATGGATTTGGAACGGTAACTTTACCAAGATTTTCTTTAGAAAATAACAAAATATTGAAATTATTTTCTTTACAATATATATCCAATCCTTTAACAGGTGTTCCCTTATCTAGTGACGCAATTAATTTAACACATTTGAAACTTAAATGGTTTTCATCCAATACACTCATTATCCCATTCTCAATTGTTTCTTTTGTAGTACTCCAATGAAGACCTATTCCTACAACCAATGTTTTAGGTCTGTAGATAACGGATTTCTTTATCAACAAGTCGTTAAAAATTAATTTATCTGTAATTATAAGACAAGCTTTATAAGTATCATTTAAAAGATTATTTATATCATTTACAATATCAACATTTTTTGGTAACTCATTTGGGCTCCACCAGTCTTTTTCTCCAGCATCCTGAAAAACACCTATCTTTTCTTCATTTACCATCATAGCACTTGTTTTGGTAACATTTTCATAATTATCTATAACCCATCCAAATTTGTTACCAACTAGATCAACTGGAATAGTTTTATTAACATCCGCTGCAGTAGTAATAACAGGTATAGATTTTAAAAAATCAGAGGTCCGGATGGTAAGTTCATTTGCACCACCCAGATGTCCTGAAAGTGTACTTATTACAAATTTTGCCGAATCATCAATTACCACTATAGCAGGATCAGTCTTTTTATCTTTTAAATAGGGAGAAACAAGCCTAATCACAGCACCCAAAGAAAATATGAGAATTAAAGAGGAATAATTCGAAAAAATATAGCTTATCTTTTGAGCCACAGGTTCTTGGAAGTACGTTATAGATAAATCAGTATTTGGAAATTTAGATGGGACAAATACATCCACAGTAGCAGCTACACCAAATTCATTTTTTAGTTTTTTAGCAATTTCAATTCCGTTTTTTGTAATAGCTACTATTGCAATTTCTCGTTTATTTAATTTAATTGTCATATAATTGGAGTATCCTCGCCAACATTTTTTAATAATACTTTTTAAGCTCAGCATTATAAGATTCTTTAACCAGATTAATTATTAATTTGAAAAATTTTATATAATAATGGAATAAAAATATTATTAGTTATTGCGGATGTTTTCCAACAACATTACCCTCAAAATTAAACATAATTATATCTATCAAAAGTTGATTATTTGAATAAGTACACATTTGATTATAGGCATATTTGCACAAAAGATCATAATAACCTGGGATTTGATATGAATCAATTATTTCAGACACATGTCTTGCAGTATTTGCATTTTTAATTAACCGTATGACTTTTTCAGATACGTTGCATTCTAGAGCAAGTTTTGCCATAAAGTCCAAATTTACATGAGAACCCCTTACATGAGTTTGTTTTACACCCATAGCTATCTTGGTCAATTTACCAATGAAACCAGCAATAATCACCTTTTTCACTTTTTTTTCATAACACTGTTTCACGCTATATCCAGCAAAATCACCCATTTGAACATAAGAATGATCAGTATAAGTTGTCCCGAATAAATTTTTACAAAAATCTTCACTCCTTCCTCCGGTAGTAAGTATAAAAACATCAGAACTTAAGGCCAGACCTACATCGATACTCTGTCTTATTGACGCTGCGAACGATGCTGTAGAATAAGGAAGAACTATACCAGTGGTTCCAAGAATTGAAATACCTCCAAGTATACCTAGTCGGGGATTGTCGGTTTTTTTTGCTATCTCCTCACCAGCAGGAACAGAAATAATAACACTCAATCCATTGTTTTTCATTATTTTTTCATAAATCCCAAGCACATCACTCACAGATTGAATAATCATTTTCATCGGCACAGGATTGATTGCTGCGGCGCCAATTGATAATCCGAGCCCAGGTTTGGTTACCCTACCAACACCAATTCCACCATCAACAACAATTTCTCCAATCTTATTGGTCAATTGTACCGTGGAACAAATTTCGGCCCCATGAGTTGCATCTGGATCATCCCCACCATCTTTAATTACCGCACAAGTAACAGAATCACCTTTAAATTTGGTCCATGAAATTTTCATGGTAACCACTTTACCTTTTGGAAGGGTTATTTGAACATCCTGTATGGATATATTAGTCAAGAGCGATAACAATGCAGATTTTGTTGCAGCAGATGCAGAAGTTCCTGTAGTAAGACCAGTTTTTAATAACCCTTTTTGTTTTTTCTCCATTATTTCTTTTGAAAGATCTTGTTCTTTTTCTGCAATAGATAAATCATCATCATTGTTTTGTTGGAGGTCATCTTTATTAGAGATTTTAAAAAGGTCTGCCAAATATATTACATCATCAACTTTAATTAAAAAAATTTTCTTTGAAAATATAAATTTTAGTTTTAAAAAAAAGAAACATAATTACTGAATTAAAAGAGTTTTTAAAAGATCTATTTTATCCGTTTGTTCCCAGATAAAATCAACATCTGATCTACCAAAATGACCATATGCAGAAGTTTTTTTATAGATAGGCCTCTTTAAATCCAATGTTTTTACTATTCCGGCTGGACTAGTATCAAAAACATCTTGAACTTTCTCTTCAATTTTTTCCTCAGGGATGCTAGAAGTTTTAAAGGTATCTACCATTATAGAAATAGGTTTTGCAACCCCAATAGCATAAGCTATTTGAACTTCACATTTAGTCGCCAATCCAGCTGCCACAATATTTTTAGAAATATATCTCGCCATATAGCATGCTGAACGATCCACTTTGGTAGGATCCTTACCAGAAAATGCGCCTCCGCCATGGCGCCCCATTCCTCCATATGTATCTGCAATTATTTTTCTTCCAGTTAATCCGGTATCACCTGGTGGTCCACCAATTACAAATCTACCAGTAGGGTTTACAAATATTTTGGTATTAGAATTTAACCAATCCTGACAGACTGGTTTAATTACTTTATTATTTATTTCTTCATAGATTTGTTCCTGAGATACATCAGGTGAATGCTGAGTAGACAAAACAATTGTGTCGATTGTTTTTGGTTTATTATCTTCATATAAAATAGATACTTGAGATTTTCCATCTGGTCTGACCCAGTCCAATTCTTTCGTTTTTCTTACATGGGATAAACATAGTGATAGTTTATGAGCAAGGGTAATTGGCAGAGGCATTAATTCAGGAGTTTCATCTATAGCAAATCCAAACATTAGTCCTTGATCTCCAGCACCTTGTTCCTTAATTCCATTTGGAGATACCCCTAAAGAGATATCAGGACTCTGTTCATGCAATGACACTAAAACCGAACACGTATTACCATCAAATCCGTATTCGGGTTTATTATAACCTATATCATTAATCTCATTTCGTACAATTTCCTGGATATCCAATTTATATTTAGAGGAAACTTCTCCAGCTACAATTACCACCCCAGTAGTAGTTAATGTTTCGACGGCCACTCTAGAATCAGGATCTTTTTTCAAGTACTCATCCAAAACAGAATCTGAAATTCTATCACAGATTTTATCTGGATGTCCCTCTGTAACGCTTTCAGATGTAAAAATAAATCTTCTCGACATTCTCATTCCTATAAAAAATAAATTTAGAAGATTATATCAATAATTAAAATTCTTTTTCCAATTTGATGAAAAGTACGTTATTACCTCTAATGACCACTTTACCATAATTAGCCATCAAATCATTACCATCAAATTCTTCTGCATCATTTAAAATAAGATTCATATATGAATCTACATTTGTCATTCTACCTCTATATTCAATTTCACTTTTTAATCTTACAGCAACTTTTCTATTAACAGATTTTTGTAGAACATTTAAAGGTCTTTTTGTGGGTTGCTGTTGTGAAGGAGATGCGGCCATATTGTTATTCAATTGTGAAAAATTCTAGCGACAATAAAAAGCTTCCTTTATCAAAAAATTTAATAGATAAAAAAAAATAAAGAACCGAAAAAGTAACATTAAAAAAAATTTTTATTTGTCAAATTTAAATTAATATTATATATAAAACAGGGATAATAGAATTAGATAAATTACTGTACAAGGGAATGAAATTTGGAAACCTTGTAGAAATAACAGGTAAAAAGGGTTCAGGAAAAACTCAAATTAGTTTTTCGATTTGTGCAATAAACAGCATCAATAATGAAAAAACTCTATATATTGATGGTTCAGGAAATTTTAGGCCAGAAAGAATAAAATCCATGATTGATAAACATTTGAACAACAACATAGATGAGAGCAATTTTTATTTAAAAAATATTGCTTATCAAAGAATATATGAATTGGATGATCTCATCAAACTAATAAAGAAAATAAAAATATTAAATTTTGACATAATAATACTTGATGATATTATTCCAATGTTTATATATAAATTCAAATATAATACTCGTTTAGAAGTAAGAAGTTTCATCAGAGAACTATCATTAATAACATTATCTAAAAAAAAGATGATCGTTTTTACCAATACAGTAATTGAAAAAATGGATAAAGAAGGAAAAGACGTATACCTACGCGAACTTTTCTTTCACGATATTATTCGATATGTACACTATAAATTCTATTTACAAATTAATCAAGATAATAAACAAATCACAGAATGTAAATTAATATATCCATATAGTATAAACAATTCAAAAACATATATTAATATTAGTAATCTATAATACATGAAAGTTATATAAAAACGACTAGACATTAATGATTATAAAATCGTCGTGAAATTATAGAAGAAACGACTAGACATTAATGATTATAAAATCGTCGGAAAGCATTATCTATCCCGAATAGTAAAATGAGTAATAGATTCCAAGAATGTACTATGATAATCATTTAAGTAAATTCAGTAAAATAGTTGTTATTGGACTAGGTCAATTAGGACTTCCAGTAGCAAAATTTGTAAAAGAAAAGGGCTTTGATGCCTACGGATACGATATAAACGAAAAAGCTATGCAAGTAGCTGAATCAAATTATGGTGT
>JBDUES010000200.1:0-4772 GCA_040297625.1 Candidatus Nitrosocosmicus sp.
CATCAGAGCTCAACTTAATTGAAGTAAGATGGATATGGTTACAAAGACATACAGCAATTAACAATTCCACCTTCAAAGATGAACAAGAAATAAGCCAGGCGGTTAGCAAGTGGAAGGATGTCTATAACAAAAATCATGGCAAAGCAATTACAAATATTTTACAAGAGGATGTACCCTTGTGTTTACATAGATCTTAAGTGAACAGAGCCTTATAATGGCCGAGAATCTTTAAGTATTACTTTTTTATTAAAAAGTATTATTTATGATATCATTATTTGGAGTAAAGTCAAAATGGTAGACGATATAAAGTCATTTCTTGTGGTGTCTATTCCTTCAATGCTAATGTTTGGAATGCGACATGCACTTGATGTTGACCATATTACTGCAATAGATAACCTCGTAATATTGCATAACTCAAAAAAAAGAGCTAGATGGGTTGGTACTGGATTCAGTACCGGCCATATGATATCTGTATTAGCTGAAATGCTCTTGATAATATATGTAATAGGTAGTGCAACTAGTAGCAAAATAGACGAGCTCTCACTTTGGGGTGGCGTAATAGGAGCCATCGCTTTGGCTACAATAGGTGCTATCAACATTTATTCGATGAAAAAATGGGGTAAAACGGGCTCGGCTATCCTTGCAGGCAAAGTATCAACTAGAACTAGAATATTTGGACCTTTTGGTTCTGCTTTAGTTACAGGCATAGTCTTTGGTTTGGGATTTGATACAGCTACCCAGATTTCTGCACTTACGTTATCAGCTGTTGCTTCTGTAACACTTGGAGTACAGGTGGCGTTAATACTTGCAGGATTTTTTGCTATGGGTATGATACCTATTGACACTCTGGATAGTATTGTTCTTCGTTCAGCATTCCATAGAATATTTGATAAAAAAGGCTTTCGATACATGTCATATGCATTAAGTGGAGTTTCTATGACAATTGCAGGACTTGCCTCTTATGGAATAATAACAGGGTCTCAAATTTTACCAGCATTAACAGGCCCTATATTAGCGGTAATAATTATAGGAGCGAGTTTTGCCTATGGATTTGCAACACGTAATAAAAGAAAAACAGTAAATGAAGAAATACAACAGAAGGATCTGCATGAGACATATAATCATCAAAAACAACAACAACCATCATCAACAGCAGACATTAATCATGATCCTAATGAACATGATTATTATTTCCAACAAAAATAATATAAAGAATATGACAGATTTTATTACATCCTTTCTTTTAGCCTCTTTTTTTGAGGAGTAATAATATAATTGGAAATTCAAGACAATAAACAATTAAGAGCAGTATTACGATACATGTACAATACAATCTAATTCTAATGATAATTGATATACGCATCCAGACAATAGAAACCATAGAGCAAATAATCCAACAAATATACAAACTCCATGATTTTGCAGAAGATAATCATACAAAATTTAATGTTAAATGTGATCAAACAATTTAATAAAATTCTTGGCATAATCACTTAAAATAGAACAACTTATTGTGATGTGATTATTGATTACCAGAGTCATCCATTTCTATATATGTACAAGTTTGCAATTCTTTTTCCACATGGAAGAGTAGTCGTGGTCATCCTAATTCATTAAATAAAAGTGAGATAAATTATGAAAAGAAAGTGGGAATATTTTTATGTTTTCTTTAAAAATTAATTGTTTTTATGTAATTAATTATAAATTATAAATATAAAACTTAAATAAACCTAAGAGTACATATATATAGTGTTTGATTTTGGTTCCCAAAGAAATAGCCGATGAGATAAATGATCACCTAAAAAACTTTGGCAAAAATGCTATTGATGTTGATTATAATGGAAATGGCCTATGCCCTTTCTGTAATTCTCGTATAGATGAATTCAACTTTTGTGCTTGTGGTGGTAATCTTGGTGTTGATTAGATGACATTCTATGATAGTAATTAAATTTAATTATCATAACAGGAATATTCCATAATTACTCTCCGTATTAATCATATTATTGAATTGTTAGATTGATACTAAATTTTGGATAAAATAACATTTAAATTTAATAGGGGTCTGACCTACATGAGAATAGATTAACCCCAACCTTGTTCTTTGCTATACAAAGTAAATCCGCAAATTTAATTAGTGCATCTAAACATTAAAACATCTTTTGACTAACTTTGATTTTATGGATAATTCTTTATACAAACCTTTCTAATAAAACGTATTAAATCGACATTTATACCAATTATCGTAAATATCCTTACAATAAACTATTCAAACATTGAGAAAAATTATTATATTTTGTTAGTGTATATTTGCTATTTGGTATATTTGGGATAATTTAAAATATTTAGTATTTTATAATTAATATCTAAACTATTTGATATCAATACATAGAATAAGTTAAATTTTGATTGTTTATTAACACATGTTCAATTCAACACCAAAAATAGTATATGAAATATGTGGACAACCCCTGAGGAACAATTAAATCCCATTTAATCTGTGACAATATCTTTGAAATCGCAGCCAATAAAAAAATACATATTATTTTAAAATCAGTAGAATAAGAAAATAAAGCAATCGAGATAAAAAATTAAAGTAATTTTCAAGATTTTATATCCAAAAAATCTATTTATAAAATAGGTCATTTTTCACTATTTTTATATCTACATATTGTATAAATTTACATAATAAAATATCATCTATTATTTTATTGGAACCAATCAATATGAAAAATTTGATGCTGGTACATGGAGATTAATCGATATCGGTTCTTTAAAAGATTCTTTTGTCTTATATAAATATATAAAATTCAGAGTTTTTGATTGAGATCTTTTATGTTAATAGTAGAAATATTTATCTATGCCATTTGAAGGATATTGCCAGTTAGGAATTAAAAAAATAGGAACTTGTTATAGGGATGTACGAATTGGAGGATTTATTTCAAGGGCTTTATCATAGCATTCAATAGCTTCAGCATATTTTTCAATGGTGGATAGCGAGAGGCCTTTTTTATAATAGGCATCAGCATTTTGAGGATTTATTTCAAGGGCTTTATCATAGCATTCAATAGCTTCGTTATTGTATCCACGATAATATAACGAGAGGCCTTTGTTGTTATAGGCATCAGCATTTTGAGGATTCATTTCAGGAGATGTATAATAGCAGGCAATAGAATTATTATTATATCCACTAGTGGATTGTATAGAATCTGTAAAAAGATCATTCTGTATTTTTTTGTAAGAAGAAATATTCTTAATCTCTCCGATTATTCCTTCAATTTGCTTTTCCAATAGTTTTTTTTGTTCGTTTGGTATCGGTATATCGTTTAAATGATCATTTAATACTTTTATAAAATCTTCAATGGAATTCCTAAATCGGGGGTCAAGGTCGTCTAAATAATTTTTATAGTAATGCTACTTAGATTGGCATCTCCAAATTTATTTTCACCAATTTCATTAGCACTATAGATCTCTTGCATAATTAGAATAAACATCTTTATGATCTATGGTTTCTCATCAACCTGTTCTTTAGTTGCTTTCCTATGATAGATTATTCAGAAAACCAATACTTTAAGTCATTCACCTGGTCTTACAGTAGAAGAATTTGACAATATTTACAAAAAAGAAATATCAAAAAGAAATCGTAAATACGAGACACAACGCTTATCCAAAAGAAAAGATACAAAAAGAGAAATAGGTGCTATAGGAAGGCATTTCAAACTGGATACAAGAGATAGATTTCTTATGCTTCTTATTTATTGCCGTCTTTACATAACCTATACACTAGATGGATTTCTCTTTGACCTTGATCAGAGAGTAACATTTGCACAGAGACCTACAAAAGATTGAAAGTTTGGTAAGACAATGTGTACCTATGCCTCAAAAGATATATAACATAACAAAAAGGCTGAAGACTCCTGATGAAGTAGAGAAATATTTTCCTGGCTTCATTGCTTTTATAGATTGTACATAACAGCCTATACCAAGACCTGCAAATAAAAGAAAAAAGAAGATGTACTATTTTTTAGGCAAGAAAAAAAAGCATACGGTCAAGAATCAACTTGTGGTTAATAACCCAGCCCGGTCTCATCATTCATAAATTAGGCCATAGGAAAGGGAAAAGGCATGACTATGACGTTTATAAAAAGAATCATCTGTGACTCCCAAACAGGTTGTGGTAAATGTATTTGACCTTGGATACCTCGGAGTCAAGATAGATTTCCCAGAACAAATGTCATCCCTACCGTACAAAAAGAAGAGAAACCAAGACGAGTTATCTGAAGAAGAAAAAGAAGAAGAAAAAGAGTACAACAAACTACATTCAAAAAAGAGAATAGTGATAGAGCACACCATCATTTGTCGATTGAAAAAGTACAGGATAATGAGCGATATATTCAGAAATAGATTAATAAAGTATGATAAAGTGTCAGATATGGTATCAGGTCTGGTAAACTATAGAATAATAAATCAATCTGGATGATGAAAGGAATGGAGAATCTATAGTGAAGAGACCCGAATGTTTCTAATTATGCAAGAGATCTATATTACATCGATCACCACGACCGGTTCTGCTATATTACATCTAATACCTCTGCTGATATTATTCTACTACTGCTATCACTATACAGGATAACCAGATATGTATTCCCTTAAGAGTTATGTAAAGAAGGTTGTATACTCTTCTGTAAACTAACAGTGCTTGTTTTCATCAACAAAATTATTGTTATATTTTTTAATTCATATTCAAAGTTTTAGAAATCAACGAATCTAAACAA
>JBDUES010000201.1:0-6754 GCA_040297625.1 Candidatus Nitrosocosmicus sp.
TGAAAAAGATAGACTATTTTTAATGACTCAATGGAGACGATGATAATGGTGATAAGAATAGTCTCAAATAACACTGCTAATGGATAGTAGTGGACCCAAAAGAAAGAACATTACTTTCTTTGGCTGGACTTATCTCCAAGAAAAATAGGTAAAACTATTACATAGACTCTTCACACAGTAAGTTTCTAAATATTGAAATCGTCAAGTATTTTTATATGTAGTATCCTGTTAAAAAGAGAGAAAAGATTTTCATGGTTTATCATAGATAAATCTATGACAATATAACAAAATAGAATTCAAAATAGTAACTATTTTCTAACATAAGTAATAGATATAAAAAAATTTGAAAGTCATCTTTTGGAAAAAAATTTCCTAACATTTGGTCTATACAAATAGTATATTATTATTACATTTATAACAAGTCCCACTATTGAAAAATGTTGCCCATTTATTATATTTAGTAAATAACCTGCTGCTCCAAATCCTGACAATATTAAAAGTAATATCCATGACCAGCCTTTCCCCTTATACAAGCCAAATGAAACTATAATCGATGAAATACCCAGTATGAATAAGAATCCAGAACCCAGCAGTCCAACCGGACCTAATGGAAGCAAAACGATAAAAGTAAAAAAAGACATTGTTAATAAAATCAATCCGCTAATAACAGTCAATATTGTAATAATTACAATACCTCGAGGAGTTTTTTTTCTTTTCATTCCTTCCATTTGCTAGTTAATAATTATAGAGAATATATCTTTTTAAATAAAACAAAATCAATCACAACTACACACATTTTTAATAATTCTTTTATAATTACAAGTAAAAAACTATTAATTATTTAGGCAACTAAATCTATTTGCTTTTTTTTATTATAAAATAATGGCATATTGAAAAAACAAAAAAATTTATTTATTGATATGTATTTTATTTGATCTTGTTTAAATAAATTTCAATACTAATTTTAATTAAGAATATATCTAAAATAATAAAAAAATAAAAGTTTAATGATTTTGAAAGTTGGCGGTCCCCAAACTATTTGCTAATGAGTTATTTGGATTACTCACGCTTTTATCTTTAGAAAAGAACTGTGTATTATTCCCATTTAATTTGTCAAACGATTTAATAGTTTCCGTATTGTTTGGAAATATTTTGGATTGATTGTATGGGGTATTCAGTTGGGGATTGGAATGAGGTCCCGGTGAATATGGAACTGCTGGTCCAGATGGATTTCCTGATGATGCTGATTGATTTCCTGATGATTGTGCAGATACCTCATTGAAGTCAATATAGGTCATGATTGCTCCTGCTAGAATAAAAATTGCTACTACTATGGTTTTTTTATAAAAATGATTAATGTCCATTACCTTAAAATTATTATTATATTATAAAAATATACCTAAAGCTATACCCAAAATCGATAGGAATATAGCTTATTTTCATCACTCTTCAAATGCGTCCTGCACCAATCAGCAGAAGCAGAAAAAGGATAAACATACTATAATACAGATTTCTGACAAACTATGGAATGTGATTAGTATAATTAATGAACCTCAACGAATTTACCATAATCTATTCTTGAATTTATATGAAAATTGTTTAATAAAAAGATATTTTGCTATGATAACTGATTATTAATTTATCGTGAAGAGAATCAGTAATACTATTCAAAATAAAAAGAAAATTTACTGAGAATTATTTCATTGTTATCATATACTATAAGGTTAGATGGATATTATTTCAGCAGATTTACTGTATTTCTCTTTCAGCACAGGTATCACAATACTTTTCTACGAGTATAGCTCCATCACCCACAAGGTATAATGCTTCTTTGGTAGCCTTATTCCCACAGGTTATACAGAATTTTGTCTTCCCATTAGCATCAGTAAATGGATTTAATACAGAAAATGTTTTTTCCATCTATTGTTTCACTCCAGTGTGAATTTCCTGAATTGTAATTACTGGAAATATTGCAATTATACCATCTACAGCAGCAACTATGGATATAGCATTGTTACTCATACTATAATATAGTGATTATGGATATAAATACTTGCAGTTCGCATTGTGAGTTATAGATGGTATTTTGATTATCATAGATAGATTTAAAATTTACTAAATTTTTGAGATTGTTTGCATGTATTCTATAAAAAATGCATAGTCAAAACACTTCAAACAAAAGGTTTTGGGTTAATATCCTCCGGTCAGCTAGGCAACTGATATGGTAGTTCCTCTATTTGTAATGACTATAAAAATTGATATATAATATAAGCATAACAAATACCCAATTTGTTGTATGTACATCTTAATAGTAATAGTTGTCATATAGAAACATAGTTACATCATCTGATTCAATAGTATTAGTAAATTAGTTATTATGTTTCATTTCAGAAGTCAATATAAGTTATTTATACTTTTTTCTCTACTAGTCCAGCTGCCAACTCTACAGCATAAGTATTGTCATAATTAACTCCATCTTCAAGGTTGTTTTGGACAGCTTCAAATACATCATTAACTCTATTTCCCATCGCTGGGGACTTTCTATTTATATGATTTTTTATATCTTCCTTAGTTGCAGGGAATTGTAAACCCTCAAGTAAATTTGCCATTTTAGATGCTGTGTTTCTATTGGTTGTAGAATTTACAGGTGGTTCGCCAGTTATATCTCCTGCTCGTTCTGATGATGAATCAACACCTGATTGAGTAGTGTCAGTATAGTTTCGATCATTTGATACATAGGACATATCTGTACATTTCATCTGCTATGATTTATAGTGTTCTAAATTTGCTTATAACAAGGTCTTTTTATAATGATCCACTGTAAGAAAAAGAAACATCTTCTGCTGTCGTATTACTGTAATTAAGATTATAGATTGATTTGGATCAAAACAGGTCAACATAACTAAAATAGAAAATGTCGTTAACTACTTCTAATTCTGCCATATAATATCATAAGTTCACTATACCATTTAGCAAATGGAATATTACAAAATAAAGAAATGTTTCTATTTAGCTTAGTAACTCATTGTATGAATATGTATGATAATAGGTATAATAGTATAGACGATGACTATTTTGAACTATAATTGATTGTTCGATAAAATTAGTCTTAGATATAGTAAAGTATAAAATCTATAGAAATTATGTTAATTGATAACAAGTATGTCACTAATAGAAGATAGATGTTAGTATTAAAAAAACTAGAGTTCAAAGTGCTGTAAAGTGTATATTAATAATCAAAGTTTAAGAAGTAGATATATAATATTATATTACAATTTGATTTGAATTAAAATTAAAATTAGAATATGTAATCATACCAATAAGTAACAATGAGGCAATACTATTTATGATTTAAGAAATAATCTAATAAATCTCCCTTTAATACTCTAACGCCTTTATAATCCAGTCTATAATATAAAAATTAGTTTAATAGATCATTATAGATAAGATATCAATTTTAAAGAAAAAATGGAAAAAGTGAATAAAAAATGTTATAGAAGGTAGTAATCAAATCATATTCATGGATATACTTCTATTTACTCCAACTCACTTAATTGTATAAGGCGAAACCCAAACACTACAAATATCTTTACTCTGATTTTTGTTTGTGGTTGTTAATGATTTGATCTTACGGTGTTGTTCCAGTTTGATTTTGTTGATTTATTTGTTGTTGTAGTGGACCTTGACCCAATTGACCTTGACCTACAAGTCCAGCTGGACCAGATTGACTTTGGCTTTGTCCAGAGTGACTTTGGCTTGGACCAGCTTGGCCAATTGAACCCGGTTGAGTTTGGGCAGATTGAGTTTGTGAAGATGAGTTATGTGTAAACGGGTTAGTTTGGTTTTGTGATGATGTATTATTATCTACAGGTACTGATGAAGATGATTGATTTTGAGCAGATACTAATCCTGAATTTGTATAGGCAAATAAAAAGACAAAAGACAATACTATTGATGTGATTATTGATATGGTCTTGTTCATTACACATTAAAGGGTTTGATAGTTTATATAAAGGTGGTATTGTAATTTTATTTTATGGTCAAATCCTGTTTTGTTGAACGATTCAAAATACAGTTAAAATTATACTATATTTTTAGCAAATTGTATTCAATTATGATTATTTATCATGTGAATATAATATTAAAACATTAAAAAAAACGATTTACAGAATCATGCAGCAAAGTAGCTAAATCCTTTTAAATTTTAACAGTAATTATATCATATTTGATCCCATTCCAAAATGGTCCTCCTATAAATTATCTACATAATTTCTAGCATATTTTTAATTAAGTTGAATCTTCTTTTGAAGAGAAAGATGGATCATGTAAAAAGTGATTCTTCGCTTCCTCTTCAGTTATTTTGAACCTTAGAGTATCACCATCATAATCTTTTACCAAATTCTTCGGAATAGAAAAATATACTTTATCAAGTATTCCCTTTTCAGTTATAACAGATGAATCGCTTACTTTTTGAACTTCACCAAAATCTTTACCATTCAACCCTCTTGCTTCCTTCTTAATGATAGCAGGCCAATCAATATCGGAATTCAATGCTTAAACCAATTATCAAGATTATAAAAACTTTTTCAAATAAATTGATTTGAAAATAAATATTAAAATATAGTCACATTTCGACAAATAATTGTAAAAAGAATTACATTTTTTTGGGTTTACCATTACTGTAATTTATTCTATAGTGTAAGTATCAATTAAATCGTTATTTATAATATTATTTTTACTTATTTCAACATCTTTCACATATATTCAAGTTTATTACTAATAATATAATTTCAAAAATTCAGGGAAAGTTACTTGCATTAATGCTAAAATAGAGATCAGATGATAATCATATACTATTTGTATAGTTGATTTTTAAAGTTATAGAGGCGAAATTTTACTTTATTACATTTTTAAGATTATAGTATTATAAGGGATATATGAGAATTATCACACATGTCAAGCAGCAGTAGCAGCAATGTATCAGAAAATGAAAATGAAATTGATATATCCCAATCTAATTCGACAAAATTAGGTAACTCTAACATAGACACATCGGAGAAAGTAGTAGACCTAATAGATTCACCTAAAGTTCAAGTAATCCAAGAAGCAGGAAAAGACTACATTGATATTAATATTGAACATCTTGATGAGGGGAAATTCTACCACGTGGTATATCATGGTGACGTCTATGGCATAGAAAAACTAGCAGATGGTCAGATAGCATTTTATGAGGTAGTAGATTAGAAATGGTTAATTCCGATCTCGAATCCTATACACCAGAAGAACTTTCTCATAGAACCTTAAAAGAAATATGTATAATTGATCCACGTTTATTTGTTTCAACTAAGGTAAAGGACACAGAAGTATGGAGTTGGAAACGAAAAAAATCTGAAAAATGGTTTGTATTTTTGGATAGCAATACAGGCCATTTAAAACAATCAAAAATTGGTTGAGCCAGTTTTTATTTTAACTCTGCATACATAGAATTATTTATTCCAATTATTATATTTCTGATAATTACTTAACTAATATAATTTATATAAAACAATTTTACAAAAGTGTTTCCTATTTTATAAACTGAACGTTATTCAACTAGATAATTATACAAACAATATTTTAAAATTCATATTTATCCTTCTAAATCGCCTTCTAGTGATTATATTATCATATTTGATTTGTCTCATACTAAAATAAGTTACATCGCATAAAAGTGATAGGATATATCAACACGTCAGAAACAGGATCCATCTAACGCTCGTTATCAACCTTTTCTTTTAGTTATCATCATGATTATAATGTACCACATATGTTTTATATGCAAAAAATTTTTTTTTGAGTAACAGTAACATTATAAAACTGCGGGAAATAATTATATTAAAATCCACCTTTTTTTCAAATAGGATTATAATTATATAATATTCATTAATATTTGAGAGTTATCATCTCATATTCTGCAGGAAAGATTTATTCTAGGGTTAATGATTATCAATAAAATAAAAAAAAGTGCTATGTTGTATGATTCGAAATCAGTTAAAACTATACTACTTATTTAGTAAATTGTATTAAATTATGATTAATTATTGCTTGTGTATAACATTAAAACGATAATATTAAAACGATAACTAAAAACGATAAATCATACAGCAAAACAAAAAATAAGAAAATATTATAAGTTATAAATAAAAACAATCTCAAATTTTCTTATTCTGTATATACTCACCATTTTGTCACCAAATTACATTATGTGCTATCGAACGAACGAACGAACGAACGAATAATAATATTTGTATCATATCTTTGATATTAGTTTTGTAAAAATGAAAAACAGGTATCCTATCCCAATATTTATTAATAAAGGTTTAACTCCAACTATACTGGCTAACATAATTTCATACTGTTCATATTAACCGGTAAGTCAAGTTTGTAGGGTATCAAAGCATTTCTACAAAAAAATCAATCAATATGTGAGCACAATATCATGGGTAATTTCCTTATGCTATACATACAATCTCATTAGGAGATGGATCTAATAGAACGACTTTACGAATTTATGTTAGACAGTATAGATTAATTTTAAAATCCACAATAGCATGCTAAAAGGCAAAAAACAATTTCAAAAGGATGATAAAAACACTTGAAATTCTTAAAAATACAAATGAAAAAAGAAGCCTAAAAATGTGAAATTATTGTTTTTTGATGTTGGTAACAATCTAAATTTTGTATACGATTAAAGTTATGGAGATATACAAATGAT
>JBDUES010000202.1:0-18185 GCA_040297625.1 Candidatus Nitrosocosmicus sp.
ATGTTTGATATATATTTTTTTATTTTTTTATACCTATTCTCATATTCTTTCAATGCAATACCAGAGAATGACTTGAAAAGTATTGGTTTTCTGGATAACCTGTCATAGGAAAGCGATGAAAGAACACAGGTTAATTAGAAAATAATAGTCATAAATCTGTTTATACCAGTAGATCATATATCCATCTTCCATTTCATCATCTAACTAAAAAATTTACGAATAGACCTCTATATTATCAAAAGCTATTCTTTATAAAACACTTTAAGACCAGAGGATCATCCTATATATGTATCCTACTCAGCATACTCTAAATGCTATGAAAATAATTTTATACTCTCTTATAATAGTTATTAGAGGATAGAGATTAAAGAATGGTAACTGGCAAAAGAATTGTTTTAACTGCTGATCGTAGTTTAATGACAAATTATCGTGGTAATTTCCTTTATGGCTTTATCGCATGTGGTCCTTACGAACTTGTTCCGGAATTTGTTTTTGATAAACTTTTTTGTCCTAGTGTAGAGACTGTAAAAAGTACTGGTGAAATAAAAGTTGCTCAGTGCGGGCTTCGTAGAATTGAAAGTGCCCTGCTTCAGGAATATCCTCGAAATGATATTTTTCTAGCTCATCCTGAAATGCTGGATAAATGTATAGGGCCAGATACAAAAGTAGTGGGTATTAATGTTATGGATCCTTTAGGTATGGCTCCTGTTACTACCACAATGTCTCCTGAAAAATTATCTTATGTAGCAATGAAATTTAAAAAAATGTGTGCTTCTATTATACAGCTAAAGAAAAAATATAATTTTAAGGTCGTGGTTGGAGGTAATGGTTCGTGGGAATTAGCAAAGCCAGAAAGGATGAAAATTCATGGAATAGATACTGTTGTTATTGGAGAAGCTGATGAATTGGCACTAGATCTTTTCCATGACTTGGAAGCAGGAGATGCACCTGAACTATTGCATACTTTTGTCAGAAATATTGAAAATATACCCAAGGTCCAGGGACCCACGATAAATTCTTTGATTGAAGCTATGCGAGGTTGTGGCAGAGGATGCGATTTCTGTGACGTGAATAAGCGTTCTAAGAAAGATATTCCTTTGTCAAGACTTCAAGATGAAGCTAAAATAAATCTCAAATACGGATTTGATTCCATTTGGCTTCAATCTGATGAAATGTTGCTATATGGATGTGACAATAAAGATTTTATTCCAAATCAAGATGCAATACTGGATGTTTGGAAAGGATTAAAATCAATTGGAGCAAATTTTATAGGCACGACTCATATGACATTATCTGCTGTTGCTTCATCTCCTGATTTAATTAAAAAAATTTCTCTAATTAATGATATGGAAAATAATGGTAGATGGCTTGCAACTAATTTGGGTATAGAAACTGTTGCACCTAGAATGGTAAAAAAACATCTCGGTGTAAAAACCAAACCGTTTCAACCTGAAGAATGGGGCTCGGTTGTAAGGGAGGGTTGTAAAATATTGAATAGCAATCATTGGTTTCCTGCATTGACATTAATAATAGGGTGGCCAGATGAAACTCCTGATGAAACACAGTATACTATTGATTTGATACAGGATTTTAAACAAATGAATATGCGGGGTTTAGTAGCACCATTATTGTATCAGGACTTCTCTGAGAAAAATTCGATGCATTTTGGAAATCTTAATGAATCTCAATTTGCACTTTTCTGGACTTGCTGGCAGCATAATCTTCGAGTAATTGATCAAATTATTCCGATAATTATTAGGAATAAATCATATGGTCCTGCAATGAAAGTATTTATGGCCGTGTTGATAAAAGCTGGAACTTGGGCTATTATGAAATATTTGCGAGGATTATCAAAAGGTCTTTTTGATGGTAAACCTGCTGAAGATATTGTTGCAAAATATGTAAAACCTCGCTCAGTTACTGCACCTTTGCCGCCAAAGCTATGATGATTTCTTATAAGATGTAAAAAAATTTTTAATTTTATATTTTTATTGTTATAATTTTTAGAAAAATTAAGTTTCTATCTTCAAATAAAAAAATTGATTATATTCTTTTATTTAATGTTGTTTGGTTAATTCCTCTAAAGCTGCATCAGCTAGTGTATCTCTTATGGGGTTTATTGCTATAAAATAGTTTTTATCTGCCCTCTCCACTGCTGTTACTAGTTTGTGCTTTTTTGTTGATATATCAAATTCATACATGCCGCGGTCTAGCTTGCCTTTTGTATAAATCATTAATAAAACATCTCCAGAGAGAGGTGTAATGGGTACCATGGAGAAAATGTGCTCTTTATATGAACTTATAGGAAGTACTTGTTTCATATATGGTGCAACGGAAACCAAATAAATCAAAACGTCTTCTATAGTTTCAAATTCTTCATATTCAAATTTCATTTAAATTATAAACTATGATTAGGATAAATAAACTTTATAATAAAATGAATTGGGAATTATCCATATGATTCAAATTTTACATCAAAAGTTCCGTCTTTTCTTTTTTGCCTTTCAGTAACAAATCCTTTTGGTACTAAATAGTCCAATACTCCATCAACTGTTCCTTGCCATCCGCATACATAAAACGATGTATTTTCAGGAGTAATTTTCTCACCAACTAATTCTTCTAAAGTTGATTTGTCTTTACCTGGTTTGGGTCTTAGAAATGTTTCCACTCTTCCGGTTTGCCCTCTCCATGATCTGTTGAACCATTCTTGAGGTCTACTTATACTCGCTCGATAACGGAAGTTCCAGACATCTTTTCCTTTATCGATGCTTTCCTGTTCTAATTCTGTTAAAAGGTCTCTATAACTTAATTCATCTACATAGCTAGCTCCATGTAAAACTATAATTTCTCGTTTGCTTCCAATGGCTTTTAAATGCAATGAATATGACACGAATGGGGCTAGACCTGTGCCTCCACCAATTAAAACCATTCTTCTATTATCTGGAGTACCCGTAGCCATTTTTTCATTTATTGTAAATATTCCAGTAGGTTTAACCCACGATATCTCGTCTCCCTCTTTTTTATCAAATACTTGTGTAGTGAGCCTTCCGGGAACTGGTTTCTTGACCCATCTTAGAATTAGTTCAAAATATTTTTTTTGTTGAGGTGGGGATGCAATAGAATATGCTCTTCTAATTATTTTTTTTTCGCTAGGAACATTTACACCTAGTGTGACAAATTGTCCTGGTTTAAAATCGGGAACCTGGCTTTCATTTGGTTTTACACGAAAAATTGAAAGATCCTCTTTTAATACACGGATATATGTTATTGTTGCCTTGTTGTCAACTACCATAACACTCTGTGTTTTAAGTCAGGGTAGTTAAATATTTTGTTCTATTAAAATATTATTTCTGTATATATGATCCAATTTATTCCTATAAATTGATTATAATCGATTAAAAAAAATTTATGACCAAACTTTGGTTATAATTTTGTAATACCATTGTTCAGGTTGTTGATTTACATATTAATGAAAATAAAAAACAAATGAAAATTTGATATGTATAAAAAATTCTATTTTTGTTTAGAAAAACACAGTTATATAAAAAAATTGATTATCTGCGAGGTATACCGAGAATACCTAAAACCAAGTCAATTCTGGAATAAACAGTTATTTATAGGTTAATAGGATAAATTTTTTTTATTTATTATTGTTATTGTTATTGTTTGTACTTTTTCATGATGTTGTAATACGGTGAAGCTTTATGTCTTTCTATACATTTTTGACATATTGATTTATCTCCATATTTTTTATGACACTGGCAATCACAAATAGACTTTATATCCGATCCCAAATTATTATACTAAAAAATTAATGAAATATATGGTTTTTTAATTTAATAAATTAAAAGATTTATAATCATATTGTAAAGTAAAGTATTTGGTTTGAAATGAATAATTTGATAGATGACGTAATTTCAAATGTAGTTTTATCCTCCAAAACTTGTTCCAAGTTTTTAGAAAATGATGGAATCTCTACAAGGTTTTTTTTATTAAGGAATTTTGATAATAAAAAATTAATTAACTTTAAAGACGTAAAAACATTGCGAGATAAGATTCCTTCAGCGGGATTAGCTATAACTATAGTTAAAAATTTTGATGAATATCAATTTATTATTTGTGATTATGTTCCAAAATTAAATGATAATAATTTTTACAAAATAAAATTTCAAAAAATTCGTATACTTGTATTTTTATTTTTTAATCGTCTTTCAAGAATTTTTCTGGAGGTAAAGGGTCCGGAGATCTTGGATGAATGGATTAAAGAAGCTAATTCTCTGTTGATAGAAACATCTCAAATTATTTTAGAATATCGTGAATCTGAAAAAAATAACAATATTAAAAGTTTAAATTCAAAAGAGACTTTAAACCAGAGTGTTAAATTAAAGAAAGATTATTTTATTTATTTTGACATGAAAGAAGATAAAATAGATAATTTACTCTATTCTATATATGGCATATAAATTAATCAACTTTATTTATAAAATATTCTAAAATTTCTTTACTGTGACCTGCAGGTTTGACCTTTTGAAATATTTTTATTATTTTGCCTTCTTTATCTAACAAAAAGGTTGACCTATTTACACCATAGTATTCTTTACCCATGAATTTTTTTAATCCATATACACCATATTTTTTGGATATCAAATTATTTTTGTCTGATGATAGCATGTAGGGGATGTTCATTTTTTCTCTAAATTTCAAATGTGATTCTTCCGAATCAGGACTTATACCGATGATTTCAATATTGTTCTCTCTGAACTTTTCATAATTTTCTGTAAATTCTTCTGCTTGAATTGTACAGCCGGGAGTAAAATCTTTAGGATAAAAGTAAATGACTATATTTTTTCCCCCTGTTATATCATCAAGTTCATATTTTTTCCCTTCTTTATCAAAAAAATCAAAGTTAAAGGGTTTTTCTCCCTCTTTGATAATTACATTTTCACTAGAATCATTAGATGTGGACATGATATTTTATTATAAATATGAATAAAAAATAAGTATTTCTTTTTATTTATTTTGTTATTTGATTACTGAAATTCATTATCAATTGTTTGTTATCCAAACACGAAAGTATAGAAACAAAAATTGTCCGATCTTGGAATTATTTCTATTTCATGTATTTCCCTGTTTCTTGTTTTTACTACATTGTAAATAAAAGGCCATGTTGCTTCGATATAGCTCAACCCATTTTTTCTTTTAGTATGATAACCCTGTTGTTCTTTATCGAGATACTCATTATCAATTTTAATCTCTGCTATTGCTGGTTTATTGTCATCGGGTCCTATTATGATGTTTACATTCGAAGCCGTGTTATATCTGAAAATTACAGCCGGGTTTTTTTCTTTATGATCTAGTGATACTTTTACTCCTTCTTTGTCCCACCTCCATTTTCCTCTCAAATAAACATTGTTATCTAAAATGGTATTTGGTTGTGTTAAAATATTATAATCGTTTATTTTTAATTTTTGATTATTACCAAATCTTCTGATTCTTGAATATCCTAAACAGATTTCAGGTGCCATTTGGTCAAAATGCATACCATAGATTTTTATTATTTCATTGTCGTCTTCTCCTTCTCCTATCTCTTTTTTATTATCTTTATGAGGCTTATTATTATTGTATGGTATGTCTAATATGTCTGAAATAGCTTCTTCAAATTCTTCTAACGTGCTATATCCTGGTTGTTCATATCTGACAAATCCTTCTTTGTCTATGAAAATATGTTTTGGCCAGTATGAATTTCCATATGTTTCCCACGTATGATTCTTAGTATCATATCCAATTAAGTAATCATTCAAATTTAAAGTTACAATTGCTTTATCGATGTTTGAAATATTTTTTGCAAATTCATATTCTGCAGAATGTATTGGTATTATCACCAGTTCTTTGTCATTGTATTTTTTTCTTAATTTATTGATAATGGGAATTGTCCTTAAACAATAAATGCATGTATAGGTCCAAAAATCTAATAAAATAATTTTTCCTTTAAACTCTTTAATAGAATATTTTAAATTATTGCTCCATTTTTCAATCTCTTTAAAATCTGGAGCCGGATAAGCCGGTATTAAATTCATCCCTAATATGATATTTGATTTGATGATATCTTTATTCTTTTCCTGAGAATTATTGTTAAATTGGTTACAATGGTGCGGGAGATGGGATTTGAACCCACGAACCCCTTAGGGATAAGGCCCTCAACCTTACGCCTTTGGCCAAGCTGGGCGACTCCCGCTTCAGTTTTCTTTTATTTTAGGTTTAATTTGAATATTCCCAATATTTTTATATATTATTATCTGAATGGTTTTTATGTAGGCAATTATTTTTTTAAGATCATGCTTGTTCCTGTAAGATGTTTTACTTGTGGTAAATTAATTGCTCATATTTATAATGAATATTTATCTCGTATTAAACTAGGGGAAGAGCCTAATCATGTTATGGATTCATTAAAAATAAACCGATATTGTTGTAGAAGAATGTTTATCTCCAGTGTAGAGACAATATATCAAGTTATTCCATATTATGAAGCTTTAAGAAAACGTAGGGCTGAAATACAATCTGAAATGGATGGATAAAATTTGCCTAAGATAACATCAATAAATGAAAGATTAGTGTTCAACAGCCGTGGTGATAAAACTATAGAAGTTGATGTAATATCTGATAATAAATTTCTTGGAAGAGCTTGTGCACCCTCCGGCGCCAGTGTTGGTATGCATGAAGCTCAGAGTTTTGTTGATAATGATCCCCGAAAAACAATTGATGTATTTAGAAATTTTAAAAACAAGTTTATTGGCTTGGAATCCAATGATTTAAAAACTATTGATGAAATTTTAAAAAGTCAGGACGGTTCTTCTAATTATTCCAATATTGGTGGTTCTATAGCATATGCTTTTACAATATCTTGTATTGATTCTGCTTCAAAATCTCTCAATTTACCTTTTTATAAAGTATTAAATCCCAAAATAGATAAAATAAATTTTCCATTTCCATTAGGAAATATGCTAGGCGGTGGAGCCCATGCGGGCTCGGGAACTCCTGATTTACAGGAATACTTAGTTTGTCCTGTCGGCGCTAAATCCATTTTTGAAGCATTAGAAATAAATTCTAAAATTCATAAAGAATTGAAAAAAGACCTTGAAAAAATTGACCCAAAATTCACCTGTGGAAAGGGTGATGAGGGTGCATGGGCTCCAACTATTGATAATGATAAAGCTATTGAAACTTTGGAACGTACTATTCAAAATTGCGGGTATGATGTTAAAAAGGATGTACGTTTGGGAATAGATTTTGCAAGTTCATCATTATGGAATCCAGAAAAGAAAATATATGAATATAAAAGACATGGAAAAATGCGAGATGCCGATGAGCAATTAGCATATGCTGATTATTTAATCAATCAATATGATTTAATTTATGTTGAGGATCCTTTGCATGAAGAGGATTTCGATGGAATGTCACAATTAACAAAGAAAAACCCTCATTGCCTTGTTACAGGTGATGATTTGTTGGTCACCAATAAAGAGCGAGTTGCAATTGCAGCAAAAAAACATTCCTGTTCTGGTGCTATTTTAAAGGTAAATCAAGCTGGATCGCTTTACGATGCATTAATGTTTGCGAAAGAATGCAATGACAATGATATAAAAATAGTGACATCTCATAGATCTGGAGAGTCAATAGATAATCATATTTCTCATATTGCTATAGCTACCAATTCAGTTATGTTAAAGTCTGGTGTGGTTGGTGGAGAAAGGATTTCTAAATTAAATGAATTCATAAGAATTGCAGAGTATGGTTTAATAGAAGGAATGGCTAAATGGAGCAATATATAAAATGATTGAACGAATTTCAGATTCAAATTCATCAAGTAATTATAATGATCATGTTGACTCCAAGGATGAATCTGCAGATAATTACGAAAACTCGATAAATATTGAAGAAACAGAAAATGATGGGGAATCTAATATCTCCTCCTCCTCTTCATCTAGTTCTAATGATTATTCTTCAGAACTAGCCGAACCAACAACAACAACAAGAGATTTATCCGAATCTAACGAATCTGAAAATACTGATTCTTTAGAAGATCCTAATAATTTAGAAAAAATGATATTATCTACAGGAATAAGAGTTGGTACTCCCATAAAAACGAAATTTATGGCATCTTTCATAACCCGAGCTAATCCAGAGGGATTATATATTCTTGATATTAGTAAAACTTTAGCAAGAATTGATGTTGCAGCAAAATTTATTGGTAGGACAAATATTGGTAATGTGGCTGTAACATCATCAAGGGAGTATGGTAAAACTCCAATTGAAAAATTTTGCGAATTAACTGGTGCAAGGGGAATATTTGGGAGATTTATGCCTGGAACATTTACCAATCCTTCGTTACCCAAATATCTGGAACCAGAAATTGTAATAGTTACAGATCCACAGGCTGATGAACAAGCAGTCTTAGAAGCAACCAGAGCTGGTGTTCCGGTTATTGCATTAGCTAATAGTGATAACATTACATCTAAAGTTGATGTTGTCATTCCAACTAATAATAGGGGAAGAAAAGCATTAGCCACTGTATATTGGCTTTTAACAAAAGAAGTAATGAAAAAACAAGGTAAAATTAAATCAGATTCTGAAATGCCTCTTACAATAGATGACTTTGAAGCCAAATTAGTGGAAGAAGTTATTTGAATGATGGTGGTATTCTAACTAGAGAATATCATTTTAATGGAATTTTTTATCCTAAATATCAACAAGAGATAATATCTACCATACAACAATTTTTTCATAATATTGAAATATTCACCAAAGACAAAGAAAGATTGGATAAAGTTGCTGCGTATATTAAAGATAAAAGAATTTTAACATTTATAGTTCCGCATGGATCATATTATTATTCTGGCTATATTTCTTCATTTGTTTATTATTTAATCAGTTTGACAGAGTGTAATAATTTTATTATTTTATCTCCCGATCATAGTGGTACAAGTCCTGGTGTTTCTATTATGGATAAAGGCTTTTGGAGTACACCACTTGGTAGTGTTACAATTTATGAAGAACTGGGTTTAGAATTGTTAAATAATAGTTTAAATAATTTTATCCGGGTTGATCCTTTTTCTTTAAGTATAGATCATGCTATTGAGCTTCAATTGCCTTTTTTACAGTATATTAGGAAAAATGATTTCAAGTTTATACCAATATTGCAAAGAAAACAAGACAAATATGCTTCTATGAAATTAGCAGAAATTTTATATGAATCTATACCTAAAAATGAAAGCGTTATTTTGATAGCTACCTCCAATTTATCACATTATTTGTGTTATGATGAATGTTATAAAAAAGATAATAATTTGATATCTGATGTGTTATCTTTGAATATTGATTCTTTTTATAAAACTTTTGAGGAAAATTTAATGACCGTTTGTGGATTTGGTTGCATTGCATCAGCGATGGAATTTTCAAAAAAAACGAGAAATTTTGATGTTGTTTTATTAAAATATTTGACTAGCGGTGATATCGATGGGAATAAATCATCCGTTGTAGGTTATTCTTCTTTGCTGATGTTGTAGTATTGTTTTTTTAGATATGGTTGTTTTAAATAGTGTAACTGCAACTTCTCCTGGTAAAGCAATACTTTTTGGAGAACATTTTGTCGTCTACGGTTATTCTTCAATTATTTTTGCTATTGATAAAAAGTTTAGAATAACCATGAATTTTGAAAATTCTGATAAAAATACACATGATAATAAAAAAAATAAAATTAAAATATTTTCTAATTTAGGTTTTAGTGCTGAGATCGTTGATTCAAAAATAAAAATGTCCAACAATTTGTCTTTATATTTTAATATTGTTAAAACTTTAAATATAATAATAGAGTATTTGCTAAATAACAATAGTAATGATATTCGTAGTGGTAATATAGGAGGCGACCTGACAATTCTCATAAACTCTGAAATTCCGATAGGTGGAGGACTTGGATCATCCTCTGCATTCTGTGTTTCATTAATTGGTGCTTTTTATTCTAGTTTAAATAAAAAAATTGATAAAAAGTTCATCTGTGAAAAATCTATCGAGTTAGAACGAATCATAAATCAAACTACCTCTGGTGCTGATTGCAGTATTTGTACTTTTGGTGGTATTGGGGTCTATAATAAATTATCGGGGTTTAAAAAACTGGAACATAATATACATGATTTGCCCTTTCTAATTATTGATACTGGAATTTCTCATGATACATTTGAAATGGTCAATCAGGTAAAAAAAATTAAAGAAAATGATACTGAACAGTTTAATTATTTATGTAAAGAATATGAAAGAATTTTTAATTTCTCGCTAACGTCATTAAAAAATAAAAACTTGGAAAGTTTGGGTATTTTGATGAATGAAAACCATTCTCTTTTAAAGAATCTATCTTTATCTAATTTTATTGTAGATAAAATCGTAAAAATTTGTAAATCAGGGGGAACCTTTGGAACCAAAATCACTGGTTCTGGAGGTGGAGGGTGTGTACTATCATTAATAGATAAAAATGAACAATCGCTTGTAAATCGATTATTAAAAAAATTAGATGAACTTGGATTGAACTATTTTTTCGCTAGATCTGATTATGACGGATTTAAATTTGAAAAAAACACTAACAACATCTCTAAAACTAATGATTAAAAAAATAAAAACTCTAATTATTATCCTTTTTAGCATAACCAAATAATTAATAAAATGAATCAAATATTATTAAACAGGGTGGAGATTTTAAAGAATAATGATCTTTTAATTATTAAATTAGGTGGGTCAGTAATTACATTTAAAGAAAAACCTCTTACACCTAATTATCAGGCCATTGACAAAATGGCAAATATAATTAAAGAATTAAAAAAACTTTATAAAATTATTATTGTTCATGGCGGAGGCTCTTTTGGTCATTATTGGTCTGTAAAATATGATATACATACACTGCCTTCTGCATATTCTGATGAAGGCGTGTCGCTAGTTCGTGAATCTATGATAAAATTGAATTCAATAATTGTTGAAAAATTTATCTCTAATAACTTAAAACCATTTAGTATCCATGCTTCTTCTTTTGTTTTTAATAATATAGCCTATAAGGAACAAATACTCGATATCATGGATATGATTAAAAATAATGATATAATTCCGATAACATACGGTGATGTTGTTCATACTTCTAGAGGAAATTTCTCGATTTTATCCGGTGATACTTTGATGAATATTCTGTCAATAAATTTAAAACCGAAATTTTCCATTTTTACAACAAATGTTGATGGTATTTATGATAATATTCAAAATGGTAATATCGTTTCAAATATTCTCCTAAATAAAAATAAAGAGCTTTTAATTAATGATGCTGATACCAAAATTGAGTATTCAAATAATTTGTTTGATGTTACAGGTGGTATGAAAAGAAAAATATCTGAATCAATACATATTGTAAATGCGGGAATTCCAGTTTATTTGATAAATGGATTCTATCCTGAAAGAATGATGGATATAATTAATGGCAGTGATTTTATTGGTACATCTATGAAAATGAAAGAGGAAAGTACTTGATGTCTTTAGTTGATAAAGAAAACAATAATCGTCAAAATCTAAAAAAAGACTCAAGTGGTGAAAATGAAAATTTTGTAGAACAAATTAAAAAACGCAAGAGAGAGGGAATAGAAATTCCTTTAACTGAAAATGTGCAGGGTAAAGAAAATTCTACTTATTTAGAATATGTTAGACTTTTCCATAATGCTCTGCCTGAGATAAATTTTGACGAAATCGATCTTTCTACAACATTATTCGAGAAATCTTTTTCTGCTCCCTTAATTATCGACTCGATGACTGGTGGAACAGATGAAGCATTTTTAATAAATAAAAGATTGGGACAAATAGCTGAAAAATATGGACTTGGTATGGGTTTGGGAAGTCAGAGAGCCGGACTAAAAAGTGAAAAACTTGTTGAAAGTTACTCTATTGCTAGAAAAGTTGCTCCTAACGCATTTCTAATTGCGAATATAGGTGGTGCTCAACTAGCAGGCGGTTTGTCAACTTCTGATATTTTAAAAATTATTAAAATGATCGATGCCAATGCATTAGCTATTCATCTTAATCCGCTACAAGAGCTAATACAACCTGAAGGGGAGCCCCGATTTAAAGGAATTTTACAAAGAATTGCCAATTTGGTACATGATATTGAAATTCCTATTATTGTAAAAGAAGTGGGTTCTGGTATATCGGCAGATGTTGCATTACGGTTAGAAAACTCTGGAGTCGGATCAATAAATATTGCTGGCTCCGGAGGTACAAGCTGGGCTGGCATAGAAAAAATAAGGGCTGATCAGCATGGTGAATATATCAAGTCTAGATTAGGTGAGCTGTTCTGGGACTGGGGTATTCCCACAGCATTAAGTATCTTGCTAGTTTCAAAATCAGTTAAAATACCTATTATCGCATCAGGCGGTTTAAGAAATGGTTTGGAAATTGCAAAGTGTTTGATACTGGGTTCAAATTTATGTGCAATGGCATTTCCTTTTTTGAAGCGAGCTGCAGAGTCGGAAGAAGAATTGGAGGGATTTACTCAATTAATTTTAACCGAAATTAAAGCAACCATGTTTTTACTGGGTGCAAAAGATATAGTATCGCTTAAAAATACAAGATATATATTGACAGATAAATTAGCTGATGTATTAGGTAATTATGAGTGCAGAAGAAATAAAAACTGAGATTAATTTTATTGCTTCAAAAATAAATCAGTTTATTTTTTCTAATGTTTCTGGTAACCCTAGACACCTTTATGATGCATCATTGCATTATCTCAAAAGCGGTGGAAAAAGGTTACGTCCATTCATGTCTGTTAAATCTTGTCAACTTTTTGGAGGTAAGTTAGAAACTTCGATACCATATGCTTCTTCTGTCGAATTGATTCATAATTTTACTTTAGTTCATGATGATATTATGGATAATGATAACTTGAGGCATAATGTTGCTGCAGTACATAAACAATTTGGTGTACCAGTTGCTATTCTATCCGGCGATATTCTTTTTTCCAAAGCTTTTCAAATTATTTCGTATTATGGTAAAAAGTCCGGATTATCTAGTGAAACTCTAATAAAAATGGTGCATCTTTTATCCTCTACATGTATTGAAATATGTGAAGGTCAGGCATTGGATATAAAAATGTCGACAGATGCGGATTTTTCTTCAAAAGAGGAGTATCTTAATATGATAGAAAAAAAAACAGCTGCTTTATTTAAAGTGTCTTGTGAACTTGGAACACTGTCTTCTTCAAATTATAGTCAGATTGATGTAGAAAATCTTTCAAATTATGGAAAAAAAATTGGAATAGCGTTCCAATTAATTGATGATTTGATTGGTATTTATGGTGATTCTAAAATCACAGGAAAAGCCGTCGGTAACGATATTAGAGAGGGGAAGAAAACATTCCCTATTCTTTTAGCAATTCAAAACCTTGATTCTGAAGATAAAGTCAAATTAAAAACAATTTTTGGAAATAAGAATGCAAGTGATGAATCAATCAAAGAAATTGTAAATAGGATTGCTTTGGTTGGTGTAGATAAAGATGTACGTTCTATTGCTCAAACATTCATCGACGATGCATTTAAAATATTGCATAAATATGATGTCTCAGAACCACTTTTATCTTTGGAAAATTCGGCTAGATATATTATTGCAAGGAGATTATAATAAAATTTGATAACCGATGAAAAACTTGTAAATACTATTAAATTAATATCATTAAAAAATGCATTAGATTTTAATAATAATATTAAATTTGATGTTGTGATTTCAAAAGTATTCTCTTATTCAAAAGATGCAAAAAATAATATAAAAGATCTCATTCCTGAAATCAAAAAAATTATTTCAGAGTTATCTTTATTATCTTTTGATGAAAAGAAAATTTTTTACCATCAAATTATCAATACTTCAGATCATTATCTAAATGATGATGTTCGCGGTCTCAGTATCACTCAACCTGAATTTAAAGAAAATAATAAAAATCTGATACTTGAAAAAAAACCTTCCAGTCATCAATCCTTTGAACTTCCTCAATTAATTGGAGCCAATTATGGAACTGTTATTACTAGATTTCCTCCCGAACCAAATGGCTATCCTCATATTGGTCATGCAAAGGCTGCAATTATTGATGAGGAATATGCAAGAAAATATGGTGGTAAACTTATTTTACGTTTTGATGATACAAATCCGTCAAAAGAAAAACTTGAATATTATAAAGCTATTTCAGATGGACTCGAGTGGTTAAAAATTGAACCCACTATTGTAAAAAATACATCTGATGATATGGGAATTTTGTATGATTATGGTAGAAACCTTATCGGAAAAAATTGTGCTTATGTTTGTGAATGCAATTCCGAAATAGTTAAAATCAACCGATCAAATGGAGTATCTTGTAATTGCAGATTAAATGAGGTGGATGCTAATTTAAATAAATTTGAGAATATGATTTCAGGTAAGTATCGACAAAATGAATGTATAGTGCGTTATAAAGGTGATATGGCAAGTTTAAATACTGCCATGAGGGACCCTACACTTTTTCGAATTATTGAAGATTCTCATCCAAAATTGGGAAATACATATTCTTTATGGCCTACCTATGATTTTGCTGCTCCTATTGAGGATAGTTTGGATGGTGTTACCCATGCTTTTAGAACAAAAGAGTATGAATTACGAAATGAACTTTATTTTGCAATTCTATCTGATCTGGATTTGAGAGAGCCAAAATTACTGGAGTTTTCTAGATTGGAATTTGAGGGAATTCCAGTTTCTAAAAGAAAAATAACTCCATTAATTGAAAAGGGGGTGATACAAAGATGGGATGACCCAAGACTTCCTACCTTGTTAGGATTAAAAAGGAGGGGTATTTTACCAGAGGCAATTAGAAGATTTGTTCTATCACTTAGCATTACTCTATCTGAAACAAAACCTTCTATGGAAATCCTCGAATCCTTCAATAGAAAAGTACTGGATTCAACGTCTATGCGATTATTCTTTGTGAAAGATCCTATAGAAGTTCATCTGGATAAGGTAGATTTTAATTTTGTTGAGATTAAAAACCATCCTACTTTAGATATGGGAAAAAGGAAGGTACATGTTGAAAAAATAATTTATATATCTAACGATGATGCAATTAATCTAAAAATTGGAGATACTGTAAGATTGATGGATCTGTGCAATATAGAAATTATGAATATTGATGAAAAAGAAAATGGTAAAAAACTTGTAACCGCCAAGAATATTGGGAATGAAATATTTCATAATGTCCAAAAAATCCAATGGGTATCACAACGCGATTCTATGGAATTTAAAATATTAAAACCTATGCCTCTATACAAAGGTGATTGCTATAATGAAAATAATTTAATTATCGACACAGGTTTATCGGAGTCTTTTGTGTCTAAACTTAAAATTGGAACTAGTATCCAATTTGTTAGATATGGTTTTTGTAGAATTGATGATGTTTCAACTGCAGTTTTTACTCATAGGTGATAAGTAATGAAAATCGCGAGAATGAAATTAAATAATTCAATAGAAACATACGGCATAGTTTCAGAAGATGGAAAAAAACTTATTATTAAAGAGCAAATTCAAGAAAAAACAGGTATTCCTATTCCGCCATGCATTAAAGAATTTCTATTTGGTGGCTGGTTAGAAGAAATAGATGATCAAAAAAATGAATTGGAATATGATGTTTCAATAGATGATGTGGAACTTTTATCTCCGCTTCCAAATCCTCCAAAGATAATCTGTCTTGCATTCAACTATTACGATCATGCAAGGGATGCAGGTTTGACTCCTTCTGAAGAGCCTGTTATTTTTCTCAAACCTAGTACTGCATTGAATTCTCCACATGGAACTATTATTTCTCCTTCATATGTAAAAAGACTTGATTATGAAGCTGAAATAGCTGTTATTATGGGTAAGAAAATAAAAAAAATTACTGAAGAAGAATCCTTGGATGCTGTATTTGGTTATATGATTTTTCACGATGTTTCTGCAAGAGACATTCAATTTCGAGACAAGCAATTTACGAGAGGTAAAAGTATCGATACTTTTGCCCCATGTGGCCCATGGATAACCACTAAAGATGAAATTGCTGATCCCCAGTCTTTAAAAATAATGACTATTGTAAACGGGGAAATTAGACAAAATTCCTCTAGCAATAATATGGTTATACCAATACGAAAAATAATATCTTCATTAAGTAATTTGATTACTATAGAACCTGGTGATATAATATCTACAGGAACCCCTGCAGGCGTAGCTATGTCCATGAAAGAACCAAAGTATCTAAAACATGATGATGTAGTAGAAATTTCTATTGAAAAATTAGGTACCATTAAAAATAAGATTTCTTTTAATTGATACTGTTGTTTAAGATTTGATTTTATTAACAGTTATTTTATTAAAACATGCTTATTTTTATCATCTAAAAGATATTTAAATCATATAATATACATTCTCATATTTTCCCTTTTCTTTCTTTTTCTTCTTCAATTAATTTTTTTTTCAATTCATTTTCTAATAAAATACAATATTCTTTATATGCTTCTAATAGTTTTTCTCGGGTATTAGCTAATTGCATTGATAAATTCAAAGCTTGTAAACAACTTTCAAGAGATCTTTCTTCTGAAAATTTTTCCATATCGAGTTTGAATTTTTCAACAATTTCTCTTTGTTCATCACTAAATTCTTCGATTGTCCTTATTATGCCTTGTAGGTTTTTATTAATGATGGGGTTTTCTCCATCATTCTTATGCATTTCCTTTTTAGTTTTAAAAAAGATCAAAATAAAACATAAAAAAATAGTCATTAATAATATTTATTCTTTAGAATTTTTATTGAATTTTTCCAATAATTTCTTCTTATACCATTTAGCATATATGTTCTAACTCTATCGAAATTTTTTCTCTGTATTTTTAGAAATCTATGGTTAGCGCAATTATACTAATTGGTATAACATAACAAACCCATTGAAAAAAATAAATCTATAATATTGGTTTTTCTTTCGTATTTTTATTTACCATCTATTTTGGAAACAGAAATAGCGGAAGAGAGAGAGGGGGAGAGAGGTGGACAGAAATTCTTATCGATACAGTCCACATTGACAATTTTTATAACATTTTTTATATCATCTGTGATTTTCGTTGACTTTTAATATTGATATCTCAAGGATATGTCTAGCAACCAAGAATAATATCGACCAATGAGCAAGTATATGCTGCGTTAAAAGTCAAGATAATACACCGATTGAGGAGTGAATTTTTGTGTATATGTGCATGAGTATGTATCTTCTGCTCCCCGATATTTTGGGCGATAGAACCTGCAATTCCAACCGTTGTCATCGTCATTTCATCTAGGGTGCTAATTTGTTGGATCTATGAGCAATGCTCTGTTCATCATGGACTCGAATTTAAATAACCAAAGAGGATTGAAAGGATGAAAGAAAACTGTCATGCATCACTGCCCCTGGGGGATGAATGGATAGGTTTGAGGTTTATCCGTGCTATATCAATTGCCTTTTACGGCCTGTCATTTTACGGGTGATTCTAGGTTTATTTTATAAACTTTCGCCGAGAATTTCAAGATTTATATGAAACAAATTATCCATACCAATTTGATTGAGTTTGGCAGGTAGTTCTAGATAACTTTTTGAAATGAACATATTTCTATAATATTATCATAATAATTATGAAATTATTGTTAACTGTTAGTAGTGAATTTTATGCATGTGTAGTAGCCGTCAAATAGCCGTCAAATAGCCGTCAAATAGCCGTCAAATGAAATCTGAAGGCTAATAGGAGCACAATTCCATAAAATAATAAATGAAATATTTAATATATTTAACTGCTTTGTTGCATGATTATTAAAATCTCTGATTTTACTATCTGTTTTGTCTAAATAGATATCATCTTGTTATACAATGAGGCTTTCAACATCATTTCCTGTATCATATTTTTCAGTCTAACCGAATAAACATATTCGCCAAACATTCTTTTTATAGCAGAAAACACGGTTTCTACAATCCATCTCTTTCCATAGCTTACGCTATCCTTCCATTTTTGCAAATCATTTCTTTGGGATATAACTGATAGATTTCTAAGGATGTGTCCTTTTTTTAGTCGAACTTTAGCATTCTTTCGCACTTTAATACA
>JBDUES010000203.1:0-10019 GCA_040297625.1 Candidatus Nitrosocosmicus sp.
CCTTATAAAAAGAAGAAAGATCAGGAGTTATCTGTAGAAGAAAAAGAGTACAACAGTATTCATTCTAAAAAAAAGAGGATAGTGATAGAGCATACCATCATATGTCGATTGAAAAAGTACAGAATAATTGCAGATGTATTTAGAAATAAATTAAGAAAGTACGATAAGATATCAGATATAGTATACTGTCTAACATAAATTCGTCAAGTCTTTCTATTAGATCCTTCTCTTAATGAGAATGTATGTATAGCATAATGAAATTACCCGTTATATTGTGCTCACGTATTGATAGATTTTTTTTGTAGACATGCTTTGACGTCCTACAAACTTGACTTACTGGTTAATATGAACAGTATGGAATTATGCTAGTCAGAATAATTTAGATTCGTACTATCTCAAATGACTCATAAATATACTACTTTGTTATAACTATTAATGAAATTATATTCAATTTTAATAATAATGTTTACTATCTCTATTTGTAGCGCTATTATTCCTACTGCATTCTCAATTGAAAATGTAAATAATGGTTTATCTTCTGTTAAAGAAATTTGTACTGATGGTTCATGTACAGTAACAACATGTAATGATCATTCACCTTGTATTACCTCAACATCTAATAATACTAATAATTGAGACATCCAGTTATAATCCAAGTCAATTACTTTCCAATTCTCTCTTATAATGCATAACTCAGATGGTGTATGAATATAATTAAAAATTCCTTTTAACAACAGTATTTTTTTATTTTTTAATTATATTTTTTATTAATAACAAATAAAAAAATTAATCAAAAAAACATTCTTTTATGATAGTATTATATTTTTTTGTATTTTAATTATAATTTTTAAGTATAAAAGGAATAACTTTATAATCTACCAAAAATATTCTGTGAGCGTTGGTAATTAATACTGGTGATACAACATGGATGCTTGTCTCCACTGGGCTTGTCATGATGATGACACCTGCTTTAGGTTTTTTTGAGGCGGGATTACTCAGGCTAAAAAATTCATTATCTGTAATAATGCAAACTTTTACCGGTCTTGCACTGTTATCTATCTTGTGGTTTGTAATTGGATTTACCTTAACCTTTGCACCCGATATTAATGGTATTATAGGTGACCTCTCTTGGATTTTCTACAATAATGTTCCTTTTAGTGATTCAATATCTTATGCACCTACAATTCCTGGAATTACCTATGCGACATATCAGATGATGTTTGCCGTTATTACTCCATTATTAATTACAGGTGCCTTTGCTGAACGTATGAAGTGGAGCGCTTTTTTTATATTTGTAATAGTGTGGAGTTTGGTAATTTACTATCCCTTAGCTCACTGGGTATGGGGTGGTGGTTGGTTAGCCAAAATAGGAGTTGTCGATTTCGCGGGAGGTATTGTTATACATACGAGTGCAGGTATGGCGTCGCTAGCTTCAGCATTAGTGTTTGGTAGACGTAGAAATTATGGTCCTCAGATTATGGTACCTCATAATATTCCCCTTGCTGCAATGGGCGGGGCTTTATTATGGCTTGGATGGTTTGGATTCAATGCTGGTAGTGCTTTAGCGTCTGGTGCTCTTGCTGCTAGTGCTTTGCTTGTGACTCAAATTGGTGCTTCTACATGTGCTCTTGTCTGGGTGCTTCTTAGCTGGAAAAGATCAGGAAAACCCACTGTTACATCTGTGATAAATGGTGCGGTTTCAGGTTTAGCCGGTGTTACCCCTGCAGCTGGATTTATTAGTGGTCAGCATTCCTTCATCTTGGGTATTGTTTTAGGATTTGCATCATACTATGGAATTGTTTTATTGAAAGAAAGGTTAAAGATCGATGATGCTTTAGATGTAAGTTCTGTTCACGGTATTACTGGGATAGTTGGGAGCTTATCTATAGGTATCTTTGCAAGTCAAGTTATCAATCCCGCCGGTCCAAATGGATGGTTGTATGGAAATCCAATGCAGTTGGTAATACAAGGTGTTGGTGTAGGTGTTGCTGCGATTATGGGATTTGTTGGAACTTTAATAATTTTGAAAATAATTGATTATGTCGTAGGCATAAGAGCGACCGAAGAAGAAGAAGCTCTAGGACTGGATATTTCACAACATGCAGAGGCTGCTTATGGTGAAGCATAATCCTTTTATTTGTTATTAGATCTATTTTTTCCTAAACAATCTTATTTTTTTATCTTATTATAAAAATATAGTGACACGATCTCTTAAAATTTTATCATATTGTTTTTATATTATTAAATTGATTTTTAATTAATGTTCATAAATTTATCAAGGAATTATAAGAACTTGATGCTGATTTCTGCAACAATAATTGCTAGCTCTATCATATTTTTTGGTATTAGCATAATTAGTAATATATATGCACAATCTGCAGAGAAAATTACTATTACACTCAATTCGGCAAAACTTGCACCGTTAACAAACGGTACTCATATTCAATTAAAAGCTATTGTTGGTTATGTGACTAAGGATAACACATTAGTGAATACAAAAATTGATGGAATGATGAAAGTAACTTTAGCAAATGGGACTTTGATAAAAAGGTCTTCATTTCCAAATGGTTTTACTGTGAGTCAATCTGGTACAATCCAGTTTGCAACCTCATTTATAGGTAAAACTATACAAAATGCAAAAGTTGATATTGTTTTAACGGACATAACAAAAACTAAGCCATTATCCAATATAGTTACTGGAAATGTTTCTTTAGATAACACTCCCGTTATTTCTAAAAAGGCTCCTTTAAGTACCAATACCATTAATTCTGCAAAATCTATTCCATAATTTTTTATTTTTTTAATATCCTCTAAATCTACAATTTTTGAAGTAAAGTTGTGATTTTCTTTAGACCCGATTAGAAAAAATCATTTATTATTATTTTATTATGAAATATTATAATATAACCTTTAAAAGATCATAAAAGATTAATTTAGAAATAGAATGAATGGTTACAACAAAAAACAAACATACCTATTCTATTATCTTTTTTGGTTCTGTAAAATTAAGGAAAAATCTATAGATTTCTTTGTTGTTTATTATATATGATATACCATATAAGAAAGAAAGAGAACATAACCTAAGGGTAGCACATTCTTTTCATCTGTACTTTAATTTCTTTCATTAAGAAATACATCCAAAGTCATATCGTTTGTATAAAAATTGTTAAAAAAAGTCATACGGTGCAATAAGGAGGAAGGATTGGATACAAAAGTACAAACCTGCAGAAAGATTATTTTAAAAGGGTAGATCTGAATTTATTCTTATATACAAAAAGGTGAAACTCTCAAATCAAAAGTGTGGCTCTGAATTTATATGGATTTGGCAGGTTGCTATTGAACCTGAAAGTAAAGAAGCTCTTCAATGAGACTATTTTAAAGAAAGACAAATATGTTTGTAGTAGTAATCGAGCGTATTTTCTATCAAATGTTGTGAAAGAGTTTATGGAGAGCATATACTGTTTCAACCAAAGATGATGTAGGTACGATGTATCTCCATCACAGGCTTGCCAATTATTAGAATTAAAACATCACATTCATTCTTTTGTATACAAAAGAATGAAAAAAGCATACTAAAAAGACTATTATGCCATATATCAAAAGCAGAACTAATGAATGCTTCGAGGACTATTTTCTATGTAGGAAAACAAGTGTAAACTAAAGCATGTACAGCCCTAGTTTGATCTATTTGCCAATTATTACAACAAAGAGATAATAGCTTAACTTTACAGAGCCTCTGTATAAATGTGTAATTTTAATAGGGTCAGAATATTCGGAGCGCCAAAGCCAAGACATTGTCCATGGTATAACTTTTCCTCATAAAAAATAAGTGAAGCAAAGGCATTAAAATTAAGACTAGTATATGTGTAGATAAATCCAAATTTAAAAAATGTATTCTTTATAGAGATACAAATAATCTTGAAGAATATGACTATGTTCATTGCGAACATAATCCTGATCAACACGGCAAAGTATAAAATAGAATAATGGTTATTTGTTTCCCTTTAATGGATATATTTATATTTTTTTTTAATTTGGTTATTATTAGTTTTAATGAAAATTCTGATAGTTCATCTAAGGAAATAAAAGATATATTTACAATAAGATATATGTACTGGAATTGTAAATAAAAAAAGTTTAAAATAATAAAAAGATTCTAAATTAAGTATCATACATTTTATTATTTTATAATTACATAAAAAATTAATAAAGTAATTATATTTGTTAATTCATCATTCCTTTGTTTAATGGATATCCAAAGTATTTTAACTTATTTTGGTAATATAGGATATGTTGGTATATTCATAATTAGTTTTTTGGGTAGTATTCTTATATTTATTCCTGTACCTTATTTTCCTATTTTGATTACTTCTGCATTAAATAAAGAATTGGATCCGAATATAATTGCCTTGTCAGCTACTGCTGGAGCGGTATTGGCCAAAAGTAGTATATTTATAGCTAGTTATTATGGGAGAAATCTTTTAAGTAATAAAACCAAATCAAAAATATTACCTCTTCAAAATTTTTTAGCTAAATATGGTGGATTGGCTGCATTTATTGCAGCATTGGTTCCTATGCCTGATGATTTGATCTATATACCTTTAGGGATTGCTAAATATAGTATAAGAAAATTTGTTCTCTTTACTTTCTTTGGAAAACTTTTATATGGGTTGATAATTGTATGGGGATCTGTTTTTCTAGGTAGACCTGTAATGGAACATCTTCTCTCATTTTCTGATACTAATAACCAATTTACTATCATTGTGATTGCTGTATTGATTATTGCATTGTTGATTTTAATATTATTTTTTACTTTTAAAATGGATTGGACTAAAATAATTGGTAAATGGTTTCCTTGGGCATTGGATGATGATCTTGATAAAAAAAAATAAAAATGAAAATATAAAATAATGAAAATATGTTTATCAATTTTAATAAAATATCATATATATCTTTCTTTAATTATTTTTTATTTTAATGTTTAATAACAAAATAGTATCTAATACAATATCGTTAAAAAATGCCCAATGATTGTATTGTAGATTATGATGATTTGCTAAAAAAAAGTTACAATGAACTTGGAATTTATACTATTGATAATACCTTAAACCATAAACATATGATTGCAATAGCGAATAATTTTTCAACCTATTTCACGGACATTAAAATGTCAAATCCATATGTTGTTGTATTAAAAACGATTGCATATTATTTCCAAACTACTAATATTATAATGACTAAAAATGCTATCTATGATTATTTTATCACATCTTATAAATTTTTAACCTCTTGTCTAAGCAAAACAGCTGATAATCAATTAAATTCAAAATCAAATCTGGCTGATAATATTATTTTTGAGATATGCAATGATGTTGTGTGCAATTATGATTTTTATGATGACTCGATAAAAGTTCAAATTCCTAATTTAATTGTTGATGTAATTGCTATTTTATTTTTTAAAACAGACCCTTATGGGAAAAAAGTATCCATTTTTCAAATAAAATCCTATTATATGTCAAAAAAAGAATCGCTAATAAATAAAAACTATTCATACCCTTCAAAAATTTTAAAAATTTCTAATGAAGATATACCTTTCTTAAAAGATATGGGTCCCAAAAGCCATAGTACCCAAGAAGAAAATATTTCATCTAAAGAGATAATAAAATTAACTTCCAATTCTAATTCTGGTGTTGTTTTCAATGATAAACAATTTATTGATAGGGATATGATAAATAGAATAAGCCAAATTACCAAAAGAGATATCAATTCCGTTGAACGATCTTTATCTACTTTGGCTGAAAAGGAACTTAAAAAATTATATGATATTTGTAATAACTATAATAAAATTATCAAATATAGTAAATTTGATAATATTAAAGATTTTAAATTAGAAATTGAACATGAATTGAAACGTTCTTTATCTGATAAACAAATTAGGCATTCTCAAATATCTATAAAAAAAGTTCAATTTTATATAGAACATATACTAGATAGCAAATTCGAACTACATTTAACTCACGGAATAAATCATGTTAAACATAATTTTGAATATGGTTATAGATTGGCAGGTTTATTAAAACATTCAAATTCAAATTCAAATTCAAATTCAAATTCAAATTCAAATTCAAAAAATAGGATAATAGATAAAAATGGATAGAAAAAATTTCCCTTATTGATATTCATTTTTATATCTTAACTTTCATCTATCTTTCTTTCTTTTATATATAATATTTTGATAATACTGATGTTATAATCCTTATAAATATATCATCATTATCAAGTAAGTATATAAATCATTACTGATATTTCTGTAGACGTAAATGTTCTGTATTTATTAAACAAATAAATGATGGTATACTATAGTACAACCGAATATTTCTATATTGTTACTATTGTAATATAACTAATAAATAAGATATTATTGTAAACTTATTTCTCTTAAATAAATTGAGGTTCAAATTATTGGACAAAAAAGGTATAAATATAATATGCCAATTTTTCTACAAATGTCATTTCTAAAGTAAAAAGCACCCTCTTTAGGCGATAATCCAAAAAAAATCTACAATTTTAGAAGCAGCCAAGAAAATTGCGGTTGTTATCATCTTATACTTTCTTTCAACTTACATAATCTTTCTGCATCACTTATTTTTGAAATTAGAAATGAAAGTTATTAATAATATTACAATACTTCCAAGATTAAAGAATACGAAAAATATCAATTGATACTTGGTATTTTCACTTTTCTCTCACATGTTAGTAACAATTGTTATTACTAAATATAACAAAACAATATCTAAAAATATCATCAACAATTGATTTACCTAAAATTATCCTTGCATCTTTTGTTTTTGTTCCTTTCATCTCTAAAAAAATTTGATGAGATCGCAATGCTTGTAACTGTATATATTGTTGCTGCTAAAAGAGATTATGTATTTGTTATTTGTTCTAAATATCATGAATAAATGAATATAATGAAAGCTGAGTTTCCATATGTGCAGGTTGTTCTTATTTATTATACATGTTTTAAAAATTTTTGTCAATTTCTAACTCAATAATTTGAAATATTCGAAAAACAATCGAAAACGATATATCAAACAAATAATAATCAAATTTTTTCTCTATTTAATATATTTTATATTTTATTCTTAAAATTTTTATTTAGTATACTTGTTCATTTAAATTTAAAGGTGTTTTTAATAGTATTTAATTAATTGAAATAATATTATTTTATTAAAGCTATTGCCCTTATAGGTGAGCCAGAACAGTTTTTTAATTTCATGGGTAAAGCAATAAAGATGAAATTGTCTTTATTAATTTTATCTAAATTGATTAAATTTTCTATTATTGGAATGTTTTTAGCAGAAAAAATTTTATGAGAATTAAATTTTTTGTCCAATGCTGGATCAATATTAGGACTATCTATTCCTACCAAATTTATCTCCAATTCTGTCAGGTGTTCTGCTGCGAGCTTTGATAATCCAGGATTTTTTTTAAAATATTTATCTTTGAATCTATTTGAAGACCAGCCGGTGAATATTAATATTGTATCATTCTTTTTAATATCGAATTTTTTTAATTCATTTACATTAATATTTTCATCATCATTTTTTATAATTTTTAATACTTTGGCGTTATCTAGACTTACTATTTTTTTTAAAGGTATTTTTTCTACTGATTCCCCAGATGGATTAAAATGGACAGGCGCATCAATATGTGTACCAATATGGGTACTGGTAAAAATCATTTCAGAATCATATCCCTGCATGACATAGTTCGACCATTTTAGGATCTTTAAATTAGAAGAACCTGGAAAAACCTGTGTATTTTCATCCATTTCTTGTGTAAGATCTATTATTTTCAAATGCTCTTAGGTATTTTTCTCTAGGTTGTATTTAGAAATGTTGATTAAAATTTTTTTTTAAAATAGCGCCATGAGTTTATTTTACTATCATATATTATATTCTTTTATATTGTTTTTCTTATTATATTTTTTAAATTAATAAAAAGATTCAAATAATTTTAATTATTATGATTATTTGTTTATGAAATTAATGCATAAAATTCTAACCTTTTTCTTTAGTCTACAAAATTAATATTCGATCTATTGAATTGACCTTAGATAATAACAATTTGTTTTGTAATTTAAAAATATTATAAGAATTATATAAAGACAAGAGATGAAAAATTATCATAAAATATAATAGCCATATATATGTTTTTTACTCATACCGATTACCTAAATAAATTTATTTAATAAAGTTAAAAACTAATATTACATAATATTTACTATTGACTATATATTCAAAAAACTCTGAATTGCCAGAACAATTGTATGTAGGTACTGCCGAGGCAGAACACGTTGAAATGTATTTGAAAGCAATGTGGTCAATTATAGAAAGTGGTCAAGAGTTAAAAGTTAGTTCAATAGCAAAAGTGTTGAATGTGACTCAACCCTCAGTGGTCCAAATGCTTCATAAATTGAATGATTCTCGTTTAATTGATTACAGGAAAGGCTCAATTGTTGTTCTTACAAGCGATGGGGAAAAAATAGGTAAACAAATGATTCGTAATACCCGATTGTTGGAGGTTTTAATGAAAGATGCTTTAAAAATAGACATTGATGAAGAGATGGTATGTGGAATTGAACATCATATGAAAGAAATATTTACTGAAGCATTATGTACCTTGTTAAAACATCCTAAAATATGTCCACATGGATACCGTATTCCTGCAGGAAGTTGTTGTATTAAAACATAGCGGTTTAATAAATTTTTAATCAATATCATTTAATTATCAAATTAATAATCTAGGTTTAAATTTAATTAAATTAAAGTTATCTATCCATGTTGTTTCGGCCAATTGCAGTTTTTGATTCTGGTTTAGGATCTTTGTCAGTTGTTAGAGAATTAAGAAAAATTATTCCTTCAGAAAATATATTATACTTTGCTGATAGGATGAACTTTCCTTATGGTAAAAAATCTAAAGACCAATTAAAACCCATAATAATAAATTCTATTAAATTTTTAGAAAAATATAGGCCTAAACTCATAGTAATGGCTTCTAACACTCCATCAGTTCAAATTTTTGAAGAAATAAAAAATGAATTTTCAATTGATATTATTCCAACAAAACCCCCACTTAAAAAGGCGGTTAAAATGAGTACAAAAAATCATATCGCTATAATGGCTTCTAGTGGAATATTAAATAGTAAAGAATTTAAGTATCTGATAAATAGAGAAATTCCTCAGGATGTTTTTATCACTAAAATAGATTCTACTGATATTATTGATCTTGTCGAAAATGGATCTTTTTTGTCAGATAGAACTCTTACATCCAAAACCATTCAAAAGATAATAAAATCAAATTTTGATGATTCTATTGATGTCGTTGCTCTATCTAGCACTCATTTACCTTTTATAAAAAATTATTTGGTGGATCTTTTACCTTCGATAAAATTTATAGATTCTTCTGCTTATGTTGCAAAGGATACAAAGAATTATTTGCAATTCAATAATGATCTAACTAAAAATGGTACGGGAAAACTCGAGATACTTGTTTCCTCAAATAAAAAAGATTTTCAGAACATACTTCGTTATATGGGTACGAGAGAAATAATATATGATGTGTCTTTACAGTTCTAATGTTTATTGAATCTTTAAATTATTACTTGTAATTACTAAAATGAATATTTTCCTAGTAATTTTGGATGATGATGATGAAAATAAATTAGAATAGAAATATCTGTTGGAATTATTTTTACAAAGGCGTATCTATTGACGTCCTGAAATAAATATATTTTTGGAAAATCTTTATTTACCAAATTCCTCCTTCGATATGTGGATGAACCTAACAATTTAATTGACTATACGTATAAAATGCTTACAAATTAAAGGGTTTTCTTATGCTTTGTTGCATGATTCCCCTTTCCCAAATACATTTAGCTAACATCAACCAACAAATCATATGAACTGGCCTGTTTACAACCAATCTCTAGTTAGAAGAGGTGAAATCTTGCTAGG
>JBDUES010000204.1:0-9509 GCA_040297625.1 Candidatus Nitrosocosmicus sp.
TTCCAGTCACCGGAATATTTTTTTGATTAAGAAGACCTATTTGCACCAATACTGATGCTTGATCCCAATAAATGTGTTCATGCGCAATTTTATTATTTTCAAATTTCATGACTACTACATGAGGTATTTCTACATATTTTCCTGTTGGAGATATTCCAGGTAACATGTAATCAATTTCTTTATCATGTGTAAATCTTAATAACAGTTCATCTACCACTTGATCTTTTCCAATAGTTCGAGATATTTGGGTAATTTTTATATCTTTTGGCATGTTACCAATGAAATGGTCTTTATAAAAATTATATACTTCTTTACAACTGATCCTCCTGTTAGTGTAGGAACATGGAGAACATATGCATCATAAGTCATAGTAGTCATAGTCGCATTTACATCTTCTCTTTCAAATTCAAATTCTATGGGCTTATCAAATATCTCACCTATGCTGTTTTGTTCTTTATCCATAGTAATACATATTTAGATGCTTCCTAATTTCGTTTTTGAATATACTCATTTATTATTTATGAAATTTGTATTTAATCATCTTAATTAGGGTCATTAAATTAAATTATAAAAAAGATAAACAAGCAAGCCTAAAAATGAAGCTTTTTCAATTAATTAATTTAGAATATCTTTTCAAGTTCTACTGATCATTTTTTAGTATTTCACATAATTTCAAATCACCTATATCAATTTCAAATCTTTCGGTCTTGCATAATTAATAAAAACGGATCTATGTATGACTATGGTTTTTTATTTATTTGTCGATTCATTCATTATTTTCAGGTGATGGGTTATCTATGAAACTCAATATTATTTAGTGATCTGTATACAATAGATCTCTTGCATAATTAACACAATTTAAAAAATTTCTTTAAAATCCTTATCCAATAAACGTAATTGCAAAAATTAATGATGTAAATTTTATGATCTCAAAATTCATACTTTGAATATTATTCTTTTTTAAAGACCAACATCACTGAAGTGAATAATATATCTTTGTGTTTAATAACTATTAGTGGACGGCTTGATCTGAAAACATCGTCATTTGAGGTATCCCAATAAACACATTCAGAATAATCCATAACGGTATCTATTGTTTTTGTTGTTAATCTTAAATCAAGTGGTTCTATTAGTTTTAATGAATCTAGTTTATCTATTAAATGCGAATATATTGTCTTTCTATTGAAAAACTCTTGATGATCTTTATCATTAATTATAAATTCAGTTGCTATTATGGCAATTCCTTGCTGTTTTAATACCCTCTCTATTTCTCTTAAACTTTTCAGAGAACCTTCATGGTTTTCACCACCAAAGTGTTCTATAGATGAAAACGAAAATACAATATCAAAGCTTTGAGAAGGGAAGTCTATTTTGGTACCATCCATTCTTAATACGGTTAAAGCCTCTTCTTTATACGGAATAGGGGAATATTTTTTGGGATTTTCTGGAAAGTCAGATGGAGCAAAAGTTTCCCATTGTTTCCCATCATAGATATCTGTAGCATATACGTGTTTCAATTTATTTGCCAAGTAAAATAAAATTTCTTCTCTTCCTACTCCAATACCTAAGGCAATACTGCCCTTATTCAATTTACCTAGTCTTTGCATGGCTAGTATCCCCATAGACCATTCCCAATCTTTTCTATGGATATAACCTTGTTTGCGAGGTTGTAATATATTGCCTTTAATTATAGACCAATCTTTTCTATGGATATATGATTCTAAATATACATTTTGTAAATCACTAATTAACTCTTTAATTTCAGCATTATCCCAGTCATCAAGATTACATAATTTATTTAACATGGGTTTGTAATTTGAATTTGTGTTATCGGAGTTACCTTCTTTAAAATATGTTATGAAATCGTTTACATCTTTGTTCATATATATTTGAATTGAATCTCATAACTGTTAATATACATATTTTTCATCTTTGTTCATATATATTTGAATTGAATCTTATAACTGTGAATTATTTATTCATAGATGAAAATACTACCTACAATAACTGAACTAAGTAAAGTGTCTAAGTTTGTGTCGTTATTTTTTTTATAAAATATTGATTATCTATACACAGTGACAATCAATTTAGAAAAAATATGACGGCATTATCTATGACACGACTTAATCTAAGATCGTTTACTTTCTTTTCATGTATTGTGAAGCTTCCTAAATCTGTTATATCATGATTTTGTTTTCTCCTCAATTCCCAGGTCTTCTTGCAGGATGCTTTTCTAAAGTAATTTCTCTTTTTCGAAATGTGGTTCAAACTTTGAATATCTTTATACATCATATTTATTCAATTTTTTGCTCTGTTGCATAACTAACTACCCATAACTTATTTTTGTCGGGTTTATGTCATTCTTCTAAAAGGTTATACAATGACACTTTTAAAATCATCTCTTTTATCATATTTTGGAATTTGATTGCAGATACATATTCACCAAACATTCTCTTGATAGATGAAAAAACAGTTTCAACAGCAATCCACCTGCTGCTTCCATAATTTCTTTTCTTTTTCCATTTGAGGAGATCTTTCATTTGAGATCGTACTTCTTTATTTCTCATCTTATTGTTTTTGAGCGAGGTGATGATCGAATTCTTTCTTACTTTTATTGCAGGCCGAATCCTCTTCTTTTGAAGATACTTAAAATTCTCATTACTATCGTAGGAGGAGCCATCACCTAAGGCTGATTCGATTTTAATATCATTATTGTTTTTCAAAATGTACTCAATCAACTTTGGCATAATTTTTCTTCCATCATGTACTTTTTCATCTGTAACTTCTAAAAAAGCAAGTATTTCTTTGGTCTTTATATTTACAGCAATGTGGATCTTTAGATAGCCTTTCTTGTTTCTTACCTGCCATTTCTCTTGCATCCATTGACCTCTGTTTGTTAATTTATGCCTGTACTATCTATTGCTATGATAATGCCATCATCATCATCAGTATTCTCTTTACCATCTGCATTGTACATGATAGCTGACCCAGCAGGATACGATGATAAAAAACTGCATGAATATAGCAAAAAGACATTAGTAGGTATGGACCTCATTTGTCCTCTGCAGAAAGATACAAAAGTACTTTCAAAAAGAGGCCTGAGATTGTATGCTTTTATGAATCGGTATTGGGTCAGGCTATCTATAGCCAAAGAAGAATATCTATTGAGCCGTTGATAGAGAACATATCAAATCAGTGTTTAGAATAGACCCATTACCAGTATATGGATTACAAGCGGTATCTATACCAAATAGCATAATTAAACAAACAATTATTTTTGATCTAACGATCTTTTAATAAATGCTTATAGATAGGTTAATCTATTATCATCTTATATTCCTTGATACTTACCAAAGAATCGTTTGAAAAGATCTACAAACATGAATAGAATGTAAAAACAAAGGAAAGAATGCTACTTTTTCTCAACGTTGTATATCAAGACAAGGTACCTGCTCAAGTAACCAGAGACCTTCAATATATCAAATAAAAAAATAAAAAACAAAAGATATCACATATTATTTATTTATGTATCCTGCATATTCTTGAGCAGTTCATAAGCAATACATGCAAAACCGTATTCAAAATTGCTAAAAATATAGCGCAGTCTTAACTTTTTTTAATCTTGCAACAAAGCACTAAATTGAACTTAATTTTAGATAAAGTCAGAAATAAATTATATAATCATTACAATTCATCTATTTAAGATAAAAATTTTTTCTTAAGTTAACAAATTCTACTATAATCTTAACAATTAAATAACTTTATTGATTTTTTTTCAATAGGTTTTCTAAACCATTTTCGCCCACAGCACCTACAGCTCTATCTACAGGTTGTCCATTCATAAATATCACAAATGTGGGTATAGCATACACATCAAAACGCATAGCTATTGATTGATTATCATCCACATTTAATCTTCCAAACTTTACTTTATCACCATATTTTTTTAACAACTTATCAAAAATAGGAAGCATGAATTGACATGGTCCACACCATGTAGCCCAAAAATCAACTAAAACAAATTTATTATCTGATAATATATTGTCAAAGTTTTTTTCAGATAATTCAATAATAGCACCAAAGCTTGATGGACTAGATTCAATACTCATTTTTACGGTAATATATATTAACAATTGATATATAAGACTTTTTAAAATCTTTTTATAGATAAATAGAGAGAAGGGATAATATTCACAAATCAACAATATATTCGATAACAAATTCATCTTTATTGGACTCTTTAAAAATTTTCATCTCGTGATAAGTGATACCTTTGATTTCAACTTTGAGTTCATGTTTCTCAAGATTAACAAAATCACCTTCTCCATAACCTTCTATTAGATATTTGTTTAATTCTTTGTTAAAATTAATAACAATATTAAATTCAGATAAAATAATTTTATCTATTAATAATAATAACAATATTTTTTCTAACCAATCGAATAATAAATTTTCTAAATCGAACCCCTCAGCTGATAGAGTAATTTTTTGTTTTTTTTCAATGTTATCTATATCATACATTATATTAACTAGTCCTTTAGCTGAATATTGAAAGGAATCCGCCAAAGTTTTTCCTTTGCAACGAATATAAGCATCAGTCATATGTTCTAAATATTCTACATTCTCAAGAATCATAGGACGTACTTAAATCAATAGATATTATAATTGACCGGAAAATCTAAATTAAAAAAAATCAATCGTTCATTAATAATAATGAAATTTGATTTGCCAAGGGGAATGAGAGATATAGAAACAGATGAGTTTGAAAATATTAATCTAATTAAAAATGCTTTTTACGAATCTGCTAAAAGTTTTAATTTTAAAATAATGGAACCTTCCCCTTTAGAATTACTATCGACACTAGAATCAAAATCAGGTCCGGGCATAATTAATGAAATTTATAGTTTTATAGATAAAGGGAATAGAAAAGTAGCTCTCAGATTTGATTTAACCATAGGATTGACAAGATTTTTTGTTTCTAGAAGAGACTTGAAAATTCCGGCAAAAATTGCATCCTTCGGGGGTGTATGGAGATATGACGAACCACAATCAGGAAGATATAGATTTTTTCATCAATGGGATATTGAAATTTATGGTCCAAATAGCTTAGAATCAGATATAGAAATAATTGAATTCACATCAGTATTTCTTAATAAATTAGGTCTAAAAAAAATAATAATCGATATCAATAGCAGAGAATTAATTGAAGAATACATTAAAAACAATTTAAATATTATAGAAGAAGAAACATTATTTGAAATATTTAGAGCAATAGACAAAGTACCTAAAAAAGGAAAAAGTGGAGTTATGGAAGAATATAAAAAAAAGATCAATAATGAAATTTTAGAAAAAGTTATGATCTTTGCCGAAAAGAAAGGCAGTTATGAAGAAATAAACCACTTTATAGAACCATTAAAATTAAAGTCATGGGAGAGCATTAAAAAAGTTGTCCAATCATTATCAAACAGAAAAGTAAACAACATCAGAATAAATTTAGGCATTGTGAGAGGTTTAGATTATTATTCTGGAATTGTTTTTGAAGCAATTGATGTTGAACATAATTTTGGTTCTCTAGTTGGTGGAGGTAGATATAACAAACTTACCGAGACATTTGGTAGAAAAGATATGGGAGCCACTGGCGCTGCAGGGGGCATTGAAAGAATTATTCTAGCAATGAAAAAATACGATATTATTAAAGAAAAGAATACAGAGGATTTGACATTTATAGCTTATAATTCTCCAGAAATGGTAAACATGGTAGAAATATTGGCTTCGATTTTAAGAAAAAAAAATAAACCGGTAGACTATGATTTGCTAGGTAGATCATTTTCTAAGCAAATTATTGATGCAGAGAATAAAAAAGCTAAAAATACCATTATTTTTAATTCAGATGAAGTGAAATCGGAGGGATATATTACTTTAAGAGACAATACAAATAAAAAGGAAAAAAAAATAAATATATCTAAAAACTTTGATGAAATAATTAATGAATTAAACTGAAACAAAATACATATACATATTAATTATTTGGTTATATCAGTCACTTATCGTCATTCAAGTTTATAGTTTTGACACTTTTCATTTTAATAAATCCACTTGGAGTTTTGGCATAAACTGTTCTTATTACTAAATCAGGAGGATCATAACTTATGTATAAATCCCCTGTATTTAATTCCTGAACATTATAATTAATTTCAATTAAATCCTCCTGAATTCCATTTTCTTTTAATTTGGATTTTGCCTTTTCAATTAATTCAGAATCAGAAGTATTTGGAGCAAAAAAGATTTTTCCGATTAAATTAAAATCAGCCATCTATACCCCATGTACAAAAATTAAAAACCATATAAATATCAAGATGAAACAATTGATTTTTATAAATATCCAAAAGCAGGATCAGATTTTCTTCGCAATTCAACAATATAATCCAGTATAACTTTTTCTTCTTCATTTAATTTATGATTAAATCGTCCAAGCAGCATTTTTGCTTGTCTACTATTCAGATAAGTATAAAATACATCACCTTCATTAATTTGACGGCCTATCTGTGGACCATTAATAGATACAGCAACCTGCATGCCTCTGGTGGCTTCATCTATAGTCTTTCCCTTATCTTGAATTTGATGAATTATTCCAGCTTTTTTTCCAGTAATATTCATTATGGACATCTTTTGTTTTATTTTACCGATGTTTATTTCTGATCCAAATACAGCTGGATCACTTCGTCTAAAAACATAACCTTTCATAAATTCAAATTTACAAATTGGTGGAATTTCATTGAATAAAATAGAATCTTCATGCTCTTTTTGATATGAAACCCAATCCGTATAATTTCGTACAAGATTATAAATAATTTTTTCATTAAAGATCTTTATACCTCGTTCAAATGCTTCTTTTTCTGCATCTTCTAAAACTTTTACATTAAAACCAAGAATAATCCCTAAATAACGATCCTTGTCTTTAACAGCAGATGCAGTCATTACATCCCTTCTACTTATTTGGCCAATATCAGATGATCTGATAGGAATTTTATCTTTTTTTAACATCTCAGAAATTGCTTCTATTGATCCAATTGTATCACATCTTAAAATAATTCCATTTGAATCGGTGTTCACAATAACAGATTTAACTTCAGATTCTACAATTTTTTTTATTTCATTTTCATTATCTTTTGATGAAAGTCCATACAAAGGACTTCCAGCAATAACACCCTCCAAATCTGGGGAGGTAATTTTTAATCCCGCAGCAGAAACTACCATATCAACGTGTCTAAATTTATCTCGTGGATCACGCATTTCATCAAGTGGTTTGGGTAAAAGTAATGATTTAACTTTGGTTACAACTGCAGATTCTCGTTTTGCAACAACTATTAAATCACCTTGTCTAATAATTCCATCTAACAGAATTATATTGGCAGAGGGTCCCAAGCCAATTTCTTCTTTAACTTCCAATATAATACCACGAGCAGAACCTTCATGCCGTTCCAATTTTAGAGTCATATATTGTTGAGTTAATCCAACCAAAACTGTAAGAAGTTCGGGAATACCTACACCACTAACTGCACTCACAGGTACTAAAGCTACTTCTTTTGCAAAATCTTTAACACGCCAAAATGCCTCGGAAGTAAATCCTAATTCAGAGAGAGAGCCCAAAACACCATAAATCTTATTATCAAGATCGAGTTGGACTTCCTTTGGTTGAATTTTTATTTCTTCAGTAATAAAATCAGTATTTCCATTTTTCCACCCAGTTATACGATCAACTTTATTTATTGCAACCACAAATGGAACTTTCCTTTTTTTTAAAATATTAATACTTTCAATAGTTTGAGGTTCAAATCCCTTATTAACATCAACAACAACTATGGCAATATCTGCAGCCGATCCTCCACGTATTCTTAAATTAGCAAAAACTTCATGACCAGGAGTATCAATGACCAGCAGTCCAGGGATAGAATGAGCATGGGATGAAATTTTTTTAAATAAAGACCCAGTCAAACTTTGGATAATTTCTATTGGAAAAAAACTTGCACCAATATGTTGTGTAATCCCACCTGCTTCATGTGATTGTACAAAGGTTCCGCGAATTTTATCCAATAAAGATGTTTTGCCAGAGTCTACATGACCTAGAACTACTACTACAGGTTGGCGCAGATGCACTTATGAAAATACTACAGATGACTCTTTTATGAAGCTTTCATGTGAATCTGAAGCATGAATGATATTATCTGAAATTCCTAATCCATAATCACCTCTAATTGTGCCTGGTGCAGCATCAAATGATTTTGTAAGTCCGATCATAATTCTAACGGTGCTTATAGCATTATTCCCTTCAAGAATACATGCAACAACAGTTCCAGAACAGATAAATGAAACCAATTCACTGAAAAAAGATTTATTTTTATGTACAGAATAAAATTCCTGAGCCTTATCTAATTCGAAATTATATGTTTTTAATTGTTTTATAGCAAAGCCTTTTTCTTCAAAACGTTGTATAATTTTACCTACTAATTTTCGTTTGAATGCATCAGGTTTTACCAATATTAAAGTTTCTTCAGTATTCATTTATTTTCGCTTCTTAATTCCACCTTTAATATATTTGTCAGTCCATTTGAAAACCCTTGGATCTCTTTTTAAATCACGAAGATTTTTCTTGCATTTTGCGGAGCAGGTCCATTGAATTGCGCCATCATTTTTAACTAGCATAATTCCTTTTCCAGTATCAACATGTTTTCCACAGAAAAAACATTTTCTCAAAGATGCAACATTTTTACTCATAATTTACTCACCATTATCAATATATGATTTTGTATCATTTTATCTTTCTTGCCTCTCGCTCTGTTTCTCTAAGCATCAAAATATCGTTCATTTTTACAGGGCCTTTTACATTTCTTGTGAGAATTCTCCCTTTGTCTTTTCCTTCAGAAATTCTAACTCGTACTTGAATTACCTCTCCAGCTATACCAGTTCTGCCTACAATCTGAATTACTTCTGCAGGAATTACCTTTTCCTCAGTCTTGCTCACCTAATAATCACATCCGCGCACAATTATTCAGATTTATTTTTTAAATTATCCACAGAACTTGTAATTTGATCTAGAATTTGTTGTGATTCACCAGCATCTATAATTGTAGCTGCAGCTGACCCAACTTCTATCCCCAGAGCATTCCCCAAGTCCTTTTTACTTGGCACAAAAACATATTTGGATGTTCGTTCATCACACAAAATAGGCAAGTGTGCAACGACTTCTGGTGGTTCAACGTCCTCAGCAATAATAACTAATTTACTAATACCCCGTTCTATTGCTTTAGTAGTTTCATTCGTACCTTTTCTCACAATACCACTTTGTTTGGCCAATCGTACCGCCTCATAAATAGCATTAACCAAGTCTTTTGGTGTCTCATATTTTACATAATATGGTTTACTCATAATTCACAATCACCCATTGGGATCATTTCCATCCTTAAATATCATAAAAAAGAGTATTAAAAACGTTGTCCTATACCGAACTT
>JBDUES010000205.1:0-2955 GCA_040297625.1 Candidatus Nitrosocosmicus sp.
AATGAATGATGTATTTAGAAATAGGTTAAGAAAATATAACATGATATCAGACATAGTATCGGGTCTGGTAAACTATAGAATGATTAACCAGTCTCGGTAAAAACTGATGCACCATCCATATTGGAAAGTGTAAATTGTTTCTAATTATGCAAGAGATCTATTATAAAAGATATTCGCAAAAAACATAATCCGATTTGTTTAGTTGTAGAATCAATCTTTAAACAGATAAATACAACAATCGTTTTTTTTAAACTCTGTTAAATTAAGAAAAAAATTCTTTTTTATATTAAATATTTTACCTTATAATCAAGCAAATTATTGGACAGGTATACCCGGATTTGTGCTCAATTTATTAAAATATATTGATATTGTTCAGAAAAAATACTCATTTATTTTAGGATAGCAATAAAAATTCAAAGATTTAGTTTCTCAATTGGTAGTAATAAGGATAACAAAACAATCACATTATAAACTCCATTCTTTTCATAAACTAGCACCTTAAGACTATTTTTGTTGGATATGCATAGGAATCATAATATTCTCCTCACAACGGTTTGATTAATAATAAACAAATATAAGAATTCAATTGAATATATAATTAGAACATTTCTATTGATATTTTTTAGGATAAATAATTTGTATTTATTTTTAAAAAAATTAAATACGGGTAATGAACTTTAGTTTAACGTGATTATAGATTTAATGACTAAGTTTAGGTCTTCAGGTGATAATTTTTGAATATTCCTTCGCTAATAATTTTATCATATATTTTAGTATCCATATTTTTTTTTATTTTCTCAAGTATTATTTTATCCTATTTCCTAATCAAAATAGGATATAAAAAACCAAAGATCGCAAATGTAACCTGCGATATTTATAATATACAAAATTTTGAATATCCTGTTGTAACTATTTTGCTCCCTGTGTATAGAGAAGAAATTACTTTGCCATATCTTTTAAAAAGTATCTCTGAAATAAATTATCCAAAAGACAAGTTAGATATACAACTATTAGTTGAGCCTGATGACCACCTTACTATTAAATCCCTTTTATCAATTCCTTATGGAAATATACCTGGAGGAAATATAAAATATTTTGGCAATAATCCTGTTAAAGTTCAAGTATGGAATAATACCATAGTTAAGATGACTTATATTCATTTAAATCCAAAAAATGCAAGAGCAAAACCAAAATCACTTAATAAAGGCTTATCTTTTGCCGAGGGTCAATTTCTTATTATTTATGATGCAGAAGATAGACCGCAACCCGATCAGATTAGAAGAATGGTTCTTTATATGGATGAACATCCTGATGTTTCATGTCTTCAAGCTAGATTGAGTTATTATAATACAAGCCAATCATTACTAACAAAACTTTTCTCTATCGAGTATTTGAACCATTTTAATATTCTTCTACCTTTAATGTACCATAGTGGTTTAGTAGTTCTTTTAGGAGGAACAAGTAATTTTTTCAGAACTAGTGCTTTAAAAAATTTAGATGGATGGGATGAAAAAAATGTTACGGAAGACGCCGATTTAGGAGTCCGACTTGCTCGAATCAAAGGAAAAACAGTACCATTTGACAGTACAACCTGGGAAGAAGCACCACCAAAACTTTATCCCTGGTTAAGACAAAGAATAAGATGGAATAAAGGGTTTCTTTATACCTTTAAAGCTCATTATAAGAAACCTTTAACTTTGATAAGAGATCTAGGATTCAAATCTACAATTTTTTTGTTATATCAATTAATTGGACCTATAATAAACATGCTTGCCTTACCAGGATGGATAATATTTTCGGTAGTATTGTTAACCTGGTTGGATATTCCAATATTTTTTGCAAGATGGATATATGACGCATATGATTACAGTGTTTTAATATTTTATTTAACCGCATTTACATTTATAATTGGAATATCATTTATTTTAATAGTAAGTTTTCTGGCTGTAAGAGCGAGTCATTATGCATTAAAGAAATACAAATTAATATTGCTTATGCCGTTTTATAATATATTATTAAGTGTGGCGGGATTAGTAGCAATAATTGAGTTTTTATTTAAGCCTCAAGTCTGGCACAAAACATATCATGGTTTCTCAATAGTAAATAGTCAGGATTTATCGTAATCCCTAATCTTTTTTATAATAAATCAAATATTATTTATTTCTAAGAGGTAGTCTTAATCAAAATCCATCGAAATACATCATTTATTAATATAATAATCATATTAATAAATTTTGAATGAATATATATGCTTTGTTTCATGTTTCAGTAAATCATTTTTTTGTTAGCGTTTAATATTATACTTGCAAAGTAAATAGTCATAATTTCATACGATTAAATAGAAATATCGTATATCTTTACCTGTTTTTCGAATCATGCAACAAAACATGAATGTCAAGTTTGTTTCGATCATACCAATGTGAACTTGTAGCACCTTTCAACAAAAAAATCAAAATATGATATGTATAATGAAATAATATACTACTTCCAAAGTAATTGCGAATTTAGAATTACAATAACATTATACAAAGGTAAGGAATTAAAGGTGAATACATATCATAGTAAGTAATGTATTGCTGAAAAGACCTTTCTTTTATTCAAGGAAATATTTGGCAAACAGGCATCAAAAGATGAGTTGATATCATGTTAAGAGATCTATACCGCTTAACATAAGTGTGCTAAACAACTTGTCATAGTAAGTATCATAAAAACACAACAGCTATCTACTACCATGCATTTATCTATCTCTGCTCTCAATGTCATTGACCAAAACCAAATTGGGTAATCTGTACAAAAAAGAAAATGATCCAAAGGTTAAGGAAAGACTACTGCTTGTTATCAGAGTTCGAGAAGATAGACAAGTTCCTTTTCGCGTTGTAAAACAACTGAATAGAAGCAATCCCTGGGCTTCAGACTGGTTAAAAAGATATGATAAAGAAGGCTTAGAAGGGCTAA
>JBDUES010000206.1:0-10500 GCA_040297625.1 Candidatus Nitrosocosmicus sp.
ATATACAACATAACAAAAAGGTTGAAAACCCCAGAGGAAGTTGAACAATATTTTCCAGGCTTTCTGTCTTTCATAGATTCCACCGAACAGCCGATTCCAAGACCGGTAGATAAGGATAGAAGAAAAATGTAATATTCTTTAGGCAAAAAGAAAAGACACACTGTAAAGAACCAGCTTATGATGGTTAACAATCGTGGTTATATCATTCACAAAGCAAATAATCATAAGAAAGGACGTAAACATGACTATTTCTTTGAAAATATAAAAAGAATCATCCTATTACTCCAAAAGAGGTTGTAAATGTGCTTGACCTTGGATATTTGAGAGTAGAAAAGGACTTTCCAGAGCAAATATCATCGCTACCATATAAAAAGAAAAGGAATCAGCAGGATCTATCAATAGAAGAAAAAGATTACAACAAAAGTCATTCTAAAAGTAGGATAGTGATAGAACATACAATTTGCAGGATAAAAAAATACAGGATGATGAATGATATATTTAGAAACAAATTGAGAAAGTATAACAGAATATCAGACATAGTATAAGATCTGGTAAACTATAGAATAATTAACCAGCATTAGTAAAAACCAATACAAAATCCATCCTAGAAAGTATAGACCATTTCTAATTATGCAAGAGATCTATTTTATAAAATAAGTTCAACAATTTTAAACAAGGTAAAAATATTAAATTATGAATACTATCAATTTTGATGAAGGATATGTAAAATCTCCTTTTTATTCTCTATAGCAAAATAAATGTACATTAAAGCATAATTTATGTACATCTCTAAATTAAATATTCTATATTGATATTTTCATTAGAATTTTAGAATTTTATCAACCACATCTTTATAATTCCAGATAATTTTTTTAACAAGATTTTAACATCTACTATCCAATTATTAGCAGTTGTTGAACCTTTTGGAATAATACCAATATTAATAAATCTCACAAAAAAAATGGAAAAAGAAACAAGTAAAGCAATGTCAAAAACCGCTGCAGTGACATCTGCAATATTATTAATGATTTTTGGTATTGCAGGAACACAAATTTTATCCACTTTTGGAATTACTGTAAACAGTTTTATGGTTGCCGGAGGAGCTTTATTATTTATAGTTTCATTAGAAATAATGAGACATGGTGAATTAAGAAATATAGAGAAAGATTTACAGGGAACAGGAGTTGTACCTATTGCTTTTCCCCTCATAGCTGGTCCAGGGGCAATCACTTCAGTAATAATTTCTCATCAGAAAGATGGGCCCATAGTAACATTATTATCAATAATAATTGTAATCAACATAACCTATCTTGTATTACGTTCAATTAATCCCATTTACCGAATTTTAGGAAATAGAGGTTCAGAGGTAATTTCCAGGATATTTGCAGTCATATTAGCAGCTATTGCAATTCAATACATAGTAGAAGGATTAAGGAATATTATTATAAAATAGCATCAAAACAATTTCTTAATTGTTTTTTTTATTCTAATATGTTTTGTTATTTTGACCTTACCTTTTATTACATAATATCATCCAATATTAAATTAAAATAACAATATGTATCTAATACAACTATGACCGTAATTTTAACAAGTAGAGATATTAATTCAACTATAGACAAATTATGGAATATTATATCAAATGTAGATAAAGATCCTGAATATTGGTATGGAACAAGATCTGTTAAAAATATTAAAAAAGAAGGAAACATTATAGAAAGAGAAACCACAATATCATTTAAAGATTATAAGTGTAGAGAAATAGTAACATTAAATAATAAAAACCAAATAATTATAAAAATAGTTGAAGGCCCTGTTGTTGGAGAAAAAAGAATAACTCTAGAAAAAATAGATGAAAACAAAACAAGAATAAAAGTAAAATGGGATATACATATGAAGGGATTTATGAGACTATTTACAATTTTTGTAAAAAAACACATTTTGAAAGGAACTGAAGAAGCAATTACCAGAATATCAAACAAGGCAGAAGAAAAGGAAACATGATTTCTTTTTTAATATGAAATATATATAGATTCATCCATCAAAAAAATAAAACAAAATAAAATATCCATAATAGAAAAAAAACTAGCAGCAAAAGGAAAAACATAATTTTATCTTTTCATTATGTATTATAATAAAGTTAATAATATACAATTTGAACCCTACTGAAAATACAATATATTAATGTCCTAAATATACGAACAGTCAATGGAGGAGAACAAAAATATGAAAGTAGATTTATTTTTATAGTATATGATTCCCCATATTTTTATCAGCAACATAGGTTTTATTTTTTAAATTTACCTTCATCTTCTCTTTTGCTTTAATAATGTGATTTAAAGTTATTTTGAATTTTTCTAAATCCTGTTTTTCTATTTTAGATCTATGGTTTTGTTCTGTATTTTTTGCGTGTTCTTTTAAAAAGTCTCTCAATGCCATTACAGCAGCAGAATTAATTAATCCTTCAATTTCTGCACCTGTAAATCCAACAGTCAAATCCAATATTTTATCAACCGACAATGAGTCACTATCGATGGGTTTCTTTTTAAGGTGTATTTGAATTATTTGTTTTCTCGAATCTACGTCAGGAAATGGAATCTCTATAACTTTATCAAATCGTCCAGGTCTTAACAATGCTTCATCTATAATATCAACTCTATTTGTTGCTCCAATAACAACAACGCCATTAAGAATTTCTAATCCATCTAATTCAGTTAACATTTGACTTATCATCCTTTCAGTTACACCGGATCCTCCAATTTCCGATCCTCTTCTTTGAGCTATTGCATCAAGTTCATCGAAAAATATTATACAAGGAGAGGCTTGTTTTGCTTTTCTAAAAACTTCACGTACTCCCTTTTCAGATTCACCAACCCATTTTGACAATAATTCAGGCCCTTTAATGCTAATAAAATTGGCTTCAGAATTAGAAGCTACAGCTTTAGCTAGTAAAGTTTTACCAGTTCCTGGTGGACCATAAAGAAGGATTCCTTTTGAAGGTCTAATATCGGCTACATCATAAAGTTCAGGATATTTTAATGGCCATTCTATTATTTCTAATAGTTCTTGTTTTGTATCTCCTAGTCCACCTATATCATCCCATTGAGTATTAGGTCTCTGAATTTGAAATTCCCTGATTGCAGATGGTGATACATCTTTTAATGCACTACTAAAATCAGAATTAGTTATGATTATTTTATTTAATGCTTCTGATGGAATAGGAGATTGATCAATATTAATTTCGGGAAGGATTCGTCTTAAAGATCTCATCGCGGCTTCTTTTGACAAGACTTCCAGATCGGCCCCTACAAATCCATGGGTAATTTTGGATATTTTTGACAGGTTTACATCTTTATTCAAAGGCATTCCTCTAGTATGAATATTGAGTATTTCCATTCGGCCTCCTTCGTCAGGGATTCCCATTTCAATCTCCCTATCAAATCTACCAGGTCTTCTAAGAGCAGGATCAATTGCATCTTGCCGATTAGTGGCTCCAATTACTACCACCTTACCTCTATTTTGAATCCCATCCATAAGGGTCAACATTTGTGATACTACTCTTTTTTCTACTTCGCCTGTCACTTCCTCCCTTTTCGGAGCAATAGAATCAATTTCATCAATAAATATTATTGAAGGAGCATGTTCCTGAGCTTCCTTAAATGTGTCCCTTAATCGTTCTTCACTTTCTCCATAGAATTTACTCATAATTTCCGGGCCACTAATTGAATAAAAGTTTGCATTAGTTTCATTAGCGACTGCTTTGGCCAGCAAAGTTTTACCAGTCCCTGGTGGACCATAAAGTAAAACACCTTTTGGTGCTTCAATGCCTATTTTTTCAAACAATTCAGGGTGGCGTATTGGTAATTCAATCATTTCTCTAACTTTTTGGATTGCATCCCTCATCCCACCAATGTCTTCATAGTTTATTCTTGGAATATTTGTAGAAAGACTCTGTTTATAATCGCCTAAAGTAAATTTGGTACTACTGTCAATAATCAAAGGACAAGAACTTGGATTTAAATTATTTACTATAAAAGTAATCTTTTTGCCCATCAAATTTATAGGAATAGTATCCATTTTAGATACAATACGACCTTCCAATAAATTTGAAAGATAATCTTCGAATCCCGAATATTCTAACTCGTCATGTGGTACGAGATTAACATCTTTTGCTACTTGCACACTTCCAATTTTTTTAATACTGACATGATCATCTATTCCTGATTCAAGGGCATTTCTAGTATATCCATCTATACGTACAATATTTCTACTATAATCAGAAGATAGTCCAGACCAGAGTCTTACATAACAAACTTTCTTTTTTCCTTTTAATTCAATAACATCACCAGGTCCCATGTGCAAATCATCCATGACTTTGGGATCTAAAAGAGCCAATCCTTTTCCAACAAAACGAATATCAGTTTCTGCTATTTTTAATAATTTAAATTGTGAACTTTCCATTTAGTATATCACCTCATTATAATTTTGCTTTTTATCCATTACGTTTTGTAATGTTCATTACATAATATAAATTAATCTTACATAAAGTAAGACTTATTTTATGGATCGAATATTTATTACAAGTATGTATATTAGAAATTTTTCGGTTCCCCAAGCAATAAAGGAAATTATAATATCAAATGATTTTTATTTTAAAGCAATTAAAATAGGTATTGTAAATTACACAGCACTAGCTAATAAAATTCATAAAGATGTAGAATCATTAACGGATTCTAATGTAAATATCGGAACTGTTATTGTTGCTATAAAGAGATTTGCAGATGAATTAAACAAAACAAATAATTATTTTCTAACCATAAATAATAATAAAAATATAGATTCACATCCCGATTCAGATAATAAGAAAAATCCTAATTTTTCAATGTCTCCAAACGATGTAAGAATGACCCTCACTGGAAGCATTATTGATATTAATTTTAATAATAACAGCACATTCAAAGATATTTCAGAGGTCATTTACGATTTTTCTAAAGATACTTTTTTTGATTACAATTTAATACATACCACAAAAAAGGTATGTATATTTACTGAAGATATCCAAGAATCTAGAAAAATTATTTGGGAATTAAAAGAAAAATACAATGGAAATATAACAGAAGGTCTTTCAAAAATAACATTAACACTAGCAAATGAAAATATTATCGTCACAAGACAGATACTATATCATATTTTTGATATGATAAACAATTACAAGATAACTCTCAAAAATGCTTTTTTTACAAACAAGGAAATTATTTTGATTTTAGGGGATAGTGAAGCTGCAAAAACATATGATTTATTGAGAAGAAAATTTTTTACAAGTAAATAAACAAAATAAAAATAACACAACATAAAAGAGATCTAAAACATTCAATCTTTATGAAGATTTTGGATTATCGTATATTCCCCAAATAATCTCAAATCACATTTCAAATATAATATTATTGTCGTATGAAATAAATTAAAAACAAATAAAATAGTTCCCAATTTTAAAAGACAATGTGTCAAAACTATTAAAACTTAAAACAGGAACATGGGATCTATCAGAACTGGTCAAAAATCCTAAAGATGATGAGTTTTCCAGTTTCTTATCATCAATAGATGAGAAAGTCAAACAATTTGAAAACAAAAGGTCAATTTTAAAACCAGATATATCAATAAAAAATTTTCTAGAATTAATAAAGGATTCTGAAGATATTTCTGAAAAATTAAGCATAGTTTTAGGATATGCTCATCTAAAATATGCAGAAAATACATCATCAAATGAAGCAGCATCATTAATGACTAGAATGGATATTTATGCAACCGAAATATCAAATAAACTTCTTTTTTTCGACTTGTGGTTTAAAAAAGATTTAGACGATAATAATGCAAACCGCCTGATAGAAGAAGTTCCAAAAGTCTACCAAGAACATCTTAAACATGAACGTTCATTATCAAAATATACATTAAAAGAATCTGAAGAAAAAATTATAAATATTCTCGAGGTCACAGGAATTGATGCATTAATTAAAATATATGATAGAATGACTAATGGTTTTGAATATGAATATATAGAAACTAAAGGAAAGAGGAAAATAAAAAAAATATTCACTAATAAAGAGAAACTGGTAACGCTTGTAAGAAGTTCCCAGCCAACTGAAAGGATAGCTGCATATAAAGCATTATGGTCAACATATAAAAAAAATAGCGGAGTTTTAGGCGAAATTTATATTAATAGAGTATTAAACTGGTATAACGAGTGTAGTATATTAAGAAAATTTCCTTCCCCCATTTCTGTAAGAAATCTATCCAATAACATAGATGATAAAACAATTGAAACATTACTCAAAGTTTGCAGATCAAATGCAGTTATTTTTCAGAAATATTTTAAAGAAAAATCAAAAATGTTAAAACTAAAAAAATTAGAACGTTATCATCTTTATGCCCCATTAAAATCTCAGAAACAGGAAAAGGTCAATTATGACAAAGCTATGAAAACGGTTTTAAACGCGTATGAAGATTTTGACCCGCAATTTAAACAAGTGGTAGAAAAATTATTAGAACAAAAACACATTGATTCAGAACTTAGAAATAATAAGCAAGGTGGAGCGTTTTGTTCAACAATCACCCCCAAAATTTCTCCATTTGTATTGCTAAATTTTGATGGGACATTAAGGGACATATCTACAATGGCTCATGAATTCGGTCATGCGATTCACAGTGTATTAGCTTCTGACAAACCAATAAGTGTACAGCATCCACCTTTACCACTAGCCGAAACAGCCTCGGTTTTTGGTGAAATGTTGTTAAATGATAAAATCGCCAATAACGTATCAAATAAAGAGAAAAAAATACTTTTAGCAGAACAAATTGACGATTTTTATGCCACCATAATGAGACAAACTTATTTTACAATATTTGAGGTTTTAGCACATGATACCATAGCTAAAAATAATGCTACAACAATTGATGAATTGGCAGATCTTTATTTAAGCACTTTAAAAGAACAATTTGGAGATTCAGTAAAGTTAACAGATGATTTTAAATATGAATGGTTATACATCCCCCACATTTATCACTCACCTTTTTACTGTTATGCATATTCATTTGGCAATTTATTGGTGATGTCTTTATATCAACAATATAAAAATGAAGGAAAAGACTTTATTCCAAAATATATCAGAATTCTCTCCTCAGGTGGAACAAAAAAACCAGAAAATTTATTGATGGATGAAGGTATAGATATAACCAAGGAAAGTTTCTGGCAGAAAGGTTTTGATTTGGTAAACGAAAAAATAACAGAATTAATTACGATAAAGTAGTAGAATGCAGTGAATAGAAGCATAAATTCATTTAATTTTTTGCCATGTTTTTGAGATAACAACATATCAAAAGTTAAATAAATCCAATAAAATATTTTTTGGAATATTCAGGTATATCAATATATCAGATTTTATATTTTGAGTAATTATGCTAACACTAAAGAGGGGCATCTCCACTATTTATTTTTCAATTGAGATTGTAACCACTAATTGCTTGACCTATCACAACCTAATTTCTAATATTCCTTTTACAAATTTGTCAAAAATGATTTAAAAAAGGCATTAAATAATATTAATTCTTTTATTTTTTTCTAAAAAATAGATATTTATCATTTGTTTGTTTGTTTGTTTGTTTGAAAAAAATATCCTGTATTTAACATCGTCGTCCTAACCAGATGTAGATACATCAGAATTGTTTTTTCCACTTTCCCTATCTCGACCTACCGACCTAAAAAACATTGCAGAAAAAATCAACAATACTGAAACTATAATAGATGAAATAATTTGTGGAAACGAACTGTGAAAAACTACACCTATTATTATAACAATTAGAGAAACGATACCAAATATTGGAATCCATTTTTTGATAGTTTGTTTCAAAGTTATTTTTATCATATATAAATACTAACACAAATGATATTAAAAGAAATCTAACACTAAATTAAGAATTAAATCATCAAAAATTTAAAAGAAGTTGATAATAATATGCAAAAATTTAAATCCACAATTAACATATAAAACTTGGCAAGTTAATCAATTAATTCAACTATACCTTTAGTTAACATTATTCGTCTCAACTCCTTTGCAAGATCAGTTACTGTAATAATTCCGATTACCTTTCCGTCTGAAATTACAGGTAAACGTCTAATTCTATTATTAATCATCCTTTGTACTGCTACATCTACAGGAGTATCAGGTTCTGCAAAAGTTTGAATTTTAGACATCAATTCAGATATTTTTACTTCTGAAGATTTCCTATCATCAGCACATACCCTTTTTACAAAATCTCTTTCAGTTATTATCCCCAATGATTTATCATCATTATCCTGAACAATAAGAGAACTAATTCTTTTTTCTTTCATAAGTAGCGCAGCATCTAAAGCAGATTTAGTAGAATTGATTGTTACAACATGACGTGTCATTATTTGACTTACTATTTCTTGCATACAATTTTTGCAAATAATTAATAAAAAAAGATTTCTTAAGGGGAAAAAGCACCATAGGCTATAAAGGATTTAGATAATAAAAAAAAGTTATTATATTTACCCTTATTTAATAAAATAAAAAATATTTGTCTTCAATGTTTCATTATAAAAATATACTATTAAGTAATACACAAAAGATTTAAAAATGTATAACGTAAGTAATAATATAGAAAATGGAAACAAAGAATGTTTTTAACAGAATATTAAGTTGGATTCGCCTTATAAAAGCATCAAGAAAACACAGGGTTACAGCCTAATTACAATAAAGATTAAATTAAGAAAGATAAATAAAAAAATAAAATATTTTTTATAATTATAAATTAAAATAATGTGATTTTTTTAGATAAGAAATTTTAAAAGATCATATTCATTTTATTCATAATATTCATTGCTTTATCTACCAATTAGAATTTTAAAAGATAAATTAATTAAAATTAATTATCAAACTATTTAAAAAAAAGAAAAAAGTTTTAAATTACTTGCCACGGTCTGGTAGCGAAAGTAACTCCAAGGCCTGCAGCAATTATTATGCTTTGATAGACAACATTTTTCCATGGAATTGGTTTTAATATTGGCTCCCCAACTACTTGGATTGTTTGTCCTGGACCTAAACCTGGGCCTACTCCGGCAATATTAAGTTGTGTGTGTACATGATATATAGCAGGTTCGAGAGCTTTGGCTTCAAGTCTATATGGGATTTTTGCTTGTGCTGGAATATCAATTATATTTCCAGGTGGATCTCGACTAATAAACTCCCATCTATTACCGGCATTGGTAGATTCGCTGAAAAGTGATAGCCATCCTCTTAATGGTCTATTAACCAAACTTTGGAGTTCTCCAGTAACTATAATAGTATCCCCAGTATGAACAGACTGTGCAGAAAATGCTTCATTACTGATTCTAACGAACCTACTTTGAAGTTGTGCTTGTACACCGTGGCCTTGAGCATCAGGTATTAATGCTATCAAAGCTAAAACGGATGCAGTTCCAGCAATTATAGTTACAATTAGAAACACCATAGCGGGTTTGTTGCCGCTTTTCATATTCATCTAGGCTTTCAACTAGAAACATAGATAAAAAGTTTACTATAATAAATTTCAAAATTATATATAATTATTATAAATAAAGCTTCACAAGATAAAATAAATATAAAAAAAGAAGATATATAATAATAATTATAGTTCGTGATGCTTTGTTGCACGATTATTAAAATCCAGGATTTTACTATCTGTTTTATCTAAATAGATATCATCTTGTTATACAATGATGCTTTCAACATCATTTCCTGTATCATATTTTTTAGTCTAACCGAATAAACATACTCTCCGAACATTCTTTTTATAGCTGAAAACACTGTTTCTACAATCCATCTTTGTCCATAGCTTTCGCTATTCTTCCACTTTTGTAAATCATTTCTTTGTGCCAGAACTGATAGATTTCTAAGGATGTTTCCTTTTTTCCATCCTACTCTTGCATTCTTTCTTACTTTAATACATGGCAATATTCCATTTTCTCCCAGACATCTAAAAATCTCATTACCATCATAGGCGCCATCACCGAATAGTTTGCCTATTGCTGTTGTCATACCATCAGATTTTATAATTTCCTCAACCAGTTCTGGTAACATCTTACTGTCATGAACGTGTTCGTCAGTAACTTTAATAGAAAGTATTTTCTTGCTTTTTACGTTTACTGCTATATGGATTTTTAAATATCCTTTCTTTCTTACATTCCATTTGTCTTTCATCCATTGTCCTCTGTTTGTAACCTTGATACCGGTGCTATCTATTGCAATGACAATGTATTCGTCTTCAAATTCCTTACTTTTGTCTTGTATTTTTATATCCAACCTGTTTATTCTTCCGCTTATTGTAGTGTAATCTGGAATGGAAGGCACTTTCCCTTTAGCATGTCCTTGCGCAATACCCTCGGTCTGTCTGTATGGCAGATGAAAGTACACTTTAGCATATCCAAGTAAAAGAAGAAATGTG
>JBDUES010000207.1:0-11114 GCA_040297625.1 Candidatus Nitrosocosmicus sp.
GACATCAAATCCTAGCAAGATTTCACCTCTTCTAACTAGAGATTGGTTGTAAACAGGCCAGTTCATATGATTTGTTGGTTGATGTTAGCTAAATGTATTTGGGAAAGGGGAATCATGCAACAAAACAGATAAAACCTATTATCTAATGATGCTTTTAACGTAACTTTTTTTACCATATTCTCAAACTTTACTGAATAAACATACTATCTATCAAACGTTCTCTTTGTGTAAGAAAACATTGCTATTTTTGCTATCCATCTCTTCCAGATATTTCGATATCTTTTCCATTTTTTTAAAGTCATTTCTTTGCGCCAAAACTGCCAGATTTCTAAGGATGTAATCAGTTTTTGGTCTAACTCTTCTAGCATTCTTTCTTACTTTTATGCAAGGATATATTCCATTGTCTGACAGATATCTAAAAATAACATTACAATCATAACCACTTCGGCAAATAGTCTATCTATTATTTTGCTATAGTTCGATTTGTAATATTCTCAACCAATTCTGGTAACATTTTACTATCAGACATATTTTTAAGGATTATTTTTAAAAAGATCAATAAGAGGAGAAAACTCTTGTTCAATTTTTAATAATTCAGTATTGTTAATTTTTTCAAAATCAATAACGGAAGTTTTTTCACGAGTTTTTTTATTTTTTATTAACTCAAAATCTATATTAAATGCTATTCCCTCTTCTCCTATCATCAATTTATTAGAGTCAATTGATGCTTGATTTATTTGATATAGTTCGATTGTAAAATTTTCTAGGTCTTTTTTTAAAGTTTCGATTAATTGTGAATTTTGTTTTAATTCCGGGAAATTATCTTCTATTTTAGAGGCTTTTTCTGACAGATTTTCAGAAAGATCTTGTTTGGTAAAAAGATCTTCAAATAATTCAGTATTACTTAGCTCCTTATATCCTAACTTATCTAATTCTTGTTTTATTATTTGATCACCTTTTAATGAAATTTCATTTTTAATATTAAAATTATTTTCTTCTAGATCTCTAATTTTTTTATTTAAACTAATAACATCTTTGTCAAGTTTATAATATAAAAGAGCATGAAATTGAATTCCCATATATATATAAAAATAATAATTTCCTATTTCAATACTCATTTGAAAAAAAATTCTGTGAAGATCATCTGTTTTTGTTGATTGGACCGGAACAACCTTCCAACTTTTCAATGTTGCAACTTCTTTTTCCTTGTTAAAAAAATAATTTAATATTCTATTTGGATCAAAAGTATTTGTTTCTATAACAGTAAAATCAGCCAACATCACCTTTATTTTTGCAGGTTCAAGATTTTTTTTTATTGAAATTTCAAAATTATCTCTAAAATTTTGATTTATTTTATTAATAAAATTAACAAATTCAGTATCCTTTCCTTTTTGATTAATGGGTAATCTCATTAAAATTTACAATTGAATGTACCAATTTATTATTTAAATGAGCTACTATGTATCCTATCAATAGATTAAAATAATATATTATAATTTAATATGCAATGCCTACTGCATATATTTTGATTAATAGTATTTTAGGAAAAGAAGAAGAAATAATAAAACAGATATCGCAAATAAAACAAGTAAAAGAGGTTCGTGGTACATATGGAGTACATGACATTTTCGTCAAGATTCAAACTGAATCAGTCGACGAAATGAATAATACCATAACATCGAATATACGAAAGATAAATGGTATAACATCGACTGTAACCCTCGTGTCAATACCAGAACAAGGGGGAAAAGATTAAAAAGACTTAATCAATTATTTTTTAAGACCATAAAAGATTATAAAAGTAATTAACCCCACACTTGTCCAACCAATAGATCCTACCAAAAGAAATATTGTATAAATGGGAATTAAAAGTGCTATTGCAGCTATTGCAGCCCCTATACACCAAATTAAAAGTAAAATTTGAATATTAATTTCTGATATATTCATACGTCATCTAACCCCTAATATCTTCATCAAAACCTTTTAACACATTCAAAATTTTTCCACAGTTATTACACATTTGATATTCCATAAAATCAAAATCATTATATTTTCTATATGCAAACACATACTTGTGGGAACAAAAAAACCTTTTTAGATTTATTATCATTATATTTATTCATTCCAATATTTTCTATTGGTGCCGCCGGTGAGATTTGATCTCACGACAGCTCGGTCTTCAGCTTCACCCTATTTAAATAGTCGAGTGCTCTTCCAGGCTGAGCTACGACGGCACACAGAATATTTTGATATTTTAAATATATATATTATTGCTTTACAGATACCAATATAAAACGAAATTTTAGATAGAAATTTAGGGTTAATTGTTCAGGTAAATTTAATCTTAATGCTAATTAATGGATAATAAGTATTATAAAGGATTAGCGATGATAAATCAAGAAACATTAAATAGTCCAGCTAATGAATCATCCTCGATTTTGGAAAGCCCTGAAGAAAAAAAAAGGAGATTTCTTATAGAATTTGAAAATCCATTTAAATGTGATAAATGCAATGAACGATTCAAAAAGAAAAAATATTTGAGAGAACATAAATCAGAAGTTCATGCATATTAATCTATTTATAAATTATAAATCTCAATTATAAATTATTATTTCTCATTCTGATTCCTAATTAATATATATTTAATAATTAAAATTCTATTACTATAAAATTATAGCATGAAAATATATACTAAAACTGGAGATAATGGAGAAACTAGTCTTTTCAACGGTACCCGTGTAAAAAAAAATAATATGCGAATAATAACATATGGAACTGTTGACGAAGTTAATAGCAATATTGGGTTATTATTATACTATTTACAGCAAGATGAAAAATTTAAAGACATTACAGAACTATTATTAAAAATTCAAAACCAATTATTTATTTTAGGTAGTGATTTAGCAAATCCTGATACACGATTAAAAAATTATCCTCGAGTTAGCAACGAGGATGTGATATTTATTGAAACTGCAATAGATAAACTAGAAAAAAACACCGAACCATTAAAATCTTTTATTTTGCCAGGCGGATCAATTGAATCTTCATACTGCCATATAATCCGTACAATAATTAGACGAGCCGAGGTAAATATTACAAGTTTATTCTTAAACGATGAGATAAATAAAACATGTCTGATTTATTTAAATAGATTATCTGATCTTTTTTTTGTTCTTTCTAGAGTTATCAATAAGATCAAAAATATCCAAGATATCCTATGGAAATCGGATTAAAATTAGCTTTTAATTTAAATTAATGCCAACAGAGATTATTTATTGTATTTTATTCCAATTTGTAAAATCACCTATTGACGTCGATAAACCATATAACTATAACTTGCAACAAACAATGATTTAGTGAGAAAAAAGATAAATAAAAAAGTCTATTTTTTTCTTTCATTTTTACTTATTATCTATGAATAGATGAGGAAAAATTTTAATATTTTTATTTCAGATTTAGAAATCGAATAAAAATTTCTCCTTAAAATACAATATTTATTAAAAAATATGCTTAAATAATTCATCTAGTATTTTATATCAATAAATTTTATTACATTTTATTTACGATTTTTACAAAGAAATAAATTGATTTTTATATTCTATTTACTGGATATATGACACAAATCACCAATGTATTGCTTATGTTAATATTTACCATCATTTTCTCCATTATTGCGACTTTTTTAACAATTTTTTTGGATAAAATATTGGATATACACTCTCTTGTAACAAGTATTCCAAGAATAATTATATATGGTTTCTCTACATCCGATGTTTATAAAAACTATTTGCTACAATAATAATAAATATGAGTGAACGAAAATTTAACATTCAAGAAATATCATCATTCTTAGATCATTTTTATAAATTAAAAGAGATAGAAAGAACAGGCTGGAAGACAAAATTACTTCTTGACAAGCCAGAATCGGTAGCAGAACACACTCTAACTATGATTGTTATAGCATTGATATTTGCAGAGTATAATAAATACACTTTAACAAAAACCATGAAACTGATTAAAATGACATTAATTCATGATTTAGGTGAATCCATCATTGGCGATTATATGCCAGAAACAATTGATGTTGAAAAGAAAAAACAATTAGAAAATATTGCAATTAGCAATATAATTTCAAAAATCCCCTGGACCTCAATTAAAAAAAGATATATTAAAATATGGAAAGAATTTGATGAAAACAGAACAGATGCCTCAAAATTGGTTCATTTGTTGGATAAGTTGGAAATGGCAATTCAAGCCAAATACTATCTAAAAAATAATAAAAATATAAATAAAAAGGATGTAAAGCCATTTTTTGATTCAGCATTAAAATATGTTATAGAAAATTATATAGTCAAAGATAATAAAAAAACCTCATCAGATCTTGATAAAAAACATTACCTTGATGAAATAGAACAAATATTACTATATTTAAATAAATAGAGATATGCAATATTTTGTAGCCTTAAAAATTGGTGAAAAAAGAGTAAAAGATGCACAAGAGTTTTTATCAAATTTCTTGGATAATAGTCAAAATCAAGCAATGCCTGCACTTGCTCTTAAAGACAATAAAACAAACATTTGGGAACCAGTTGGAGAAGAAAACTATTATGGTATTGTAAAGGGAGATCAAGGATATCTTATTGCAATTTGTGATAAAAATGGAATAGCTAAATCTATTGCAAACTGGTTTTCGGAGGAAAAAAAAAATGAAATCGAAAATAATTTAAAAACAAAATCAGGAATAGAACAATATTTTGGTAATCTATCACTACCTGTTTAAATAGTTTAATTATGATTTGAAAAGAAATTTTAAAAACCATTCAGATCAATTATCATAATTGGAAAAATTTGAACAAGAAATAGAAGTTAAAGGACATCTAGTAGATTCTTCAATTCTTACTCGTATTTTTGATAATATTATGGATTTAAAGGGCGATTTTACAGTTGTAGAGTTTTCCATTGGAAAAAGAAAACAAGATTATAGCTATGCCCGACTACTTGTTAAAGGAAGCAGTAAAGAACACTTGGCGAATATTTTAGAATTTCTTTTTAGAGAAGGGGCAACTTCTATCTCATTAGATGAAGTAAAATGTATAGCAGCACCAAAAGATATGGTTTTGCCAGATGACTTTTATAGTTCGACCAACAACCCGACACAAATTTTTTTTCATGGCGAGTGGATAAATGTTGAAAATATGATGATGGACAAATGTATTGTTTTAGATCCAGAGAATAAGATAGTACAATGTAAAATTAATAGGGCTGTCAAAAAGGGAGAACTAGTAGTTACTGGAGAAAGAGGAATTAAAATAACTCCACAAGAACGCCCAAGGGATGGAGTAGATATGTTTCAATTCATGAGTAGCTCTAGCTCAAGTGAGAGACCATCGCAACAGATAGCAAAAAAAGTTGCAGAAGATATATATAAAACCAAGCAAGAAGGAGGAAAGATAATTGTTGTTTCAGGACCTGTGATAGTTCATTCTGGCTCCTCAGATATTTTAGCGAAATTAATTAAATATGGTTATGTGGATGGAATTTTAGCTGGAAACGCCTTAGCGGTCCATGATATAGAAAATGCAATGCTCGGTACTTCTTTAGGAATGCATGTTGATGATGGGACTTTGGCAGTTCGAGGACATCGTAATCATATGATGATAGTGAACGAAGTTTTCAAAGCAGGTTCAATTAAATCCATGGTAGAAAATAAAATCTTAAAAAATGGAATAATGTATGAGTGTGTAATTAATAGTGTTCCTTTTGTTTTGTGCGGTTCAATAAGGGATGATGGTCCAATACCTGATGTTATTACGGATATTGTTGAAGCACAAATACAATATAAAGAATTATTAAAAGATGCAAAGTTAGTTTTAATGTTCTCATCAATGCTTCATTCGATAGCAGTTGGCAACATGATACCTGCTTCAGTAAAGGTAATTGCTGTGGATATAAACCAGCCAGTGGTAACAAAATTACTTGATAGAGGAACTACTCAAGCAATAGGTATCGTAACAGATATTGGTTCTTTCTTACCATTAATAATGAAACATTTGGATTCATTAATCAATTCCAAATAAATTTTTAAATAAAAAAAAAGAAATATCTAAAACTGTGGCCTGTTGAAAAATGTGGTATATAAAAAATTAGAAAAGAGTTTTATATATCCATAAAAGAAAAAAGTAAATTAAATCATTTAATTGTTCGATTTTTTTCTTGCAATAATTCTTTAATTAATTTTAAAGTTAATTGTGGATCAGCTCTTCCATTAGTTTTTTTCATTATTTTTCCTAATATGAAATTATAAACATTTGGATTGGTAATGGATTGTTCAATTAGATGTTTTTCATTTTCCAAAACATCGTCAATATGCTTTCTTATAACCATTGTATCTACAATCTTTTCTATTTTTATTTCTTGGCTCAATTTAAGAGGGCTTTCTCCTGTTTTGATACTTTTATTAAATATATCTTTAGCCGTATTTCTATTAATGGAGGTTTCATCAACCAGTTTTGCGATATCTGCGATTTGTTGAGGGGTTATAGTTGTATTAAAAACTCTATTTTTATTAGAGAGAATATTGATAGATTCATCTTTTTCTTCATCATCATTAATTTTAGAAAGTAGTTCATTTATAATCCAGTTTGATATTTCTTTTGGAGAGTTGTATAGTTTTAATGATTCTTCGTAAAAATCACTTACTTTTTTATTATTTATAAGAATATTGGATATGTGATTGGAAAGTTTATGAGAATCTCTATATCTTTTTAATCTTTCAATTGGTAATTCAGGCATTTGTACTTTAATTTTTTCTTTAAAATTTGAACCCAGAATTACTCGTGGAATATCCGGTTCTGGAAAATACTTGTACTCGTCTTCTTCCTCCTTTGTTCTTGCAGGAATAGTTATCTTTCTTTTTTCGTCCCAATGTCTTGTTTCAGATTTAATATTTATTTCGTGAATAGATAATGTTTTTTGACGGGTAATTTCATAAAATATGGATTTTTCAACATCTTTAAACGAGCTAATATTTTTTATTTCCACTTTTTTACCACCTTTAATTGAAACATTTACATCGCATCTTACCGCACCTTCTAGACCTGGATCTGAAACACCCAAATATTCAAAAATATTGGTAATTTTATTAAGAAATAGTCTTACATCGGTAGCATTTTTAAAATCGGGTTCTGTAACAATTTCAACTAGTGCTACACCGGCTCTGTTGTAGTCTATCAAGCAATAGTTGGTTATTTTTGAATTATTGTCGTCATAGATAATTTTGCCTGGATCTTCTTCTAATTGAATTCTTTTAATTCGTACAATTTTTTCATCCTGTTTTTCTGTTGGATTATCCTCATTATTGTCATAATATGATAATAATCCATCATATCCAATACTACTTATTTCATATGAATTGTATTGTGTTATTTGAAAATTCTTTGGCAAGTCCGGATAAAAATAATTTTTTCTATAAAAAGTAATTTTTTCCGGAACATTGCAATTGAGAGATATACACATCATTGAGGCATATTCGATTGCTTTTTTATTTAACAATGGCAAAGATCCTGGGAGACCTAAGCAGATGGGACATGTGTTCTTATTTGGTCTGATATCCCTATAATTAGAAAAACAACCACAGAACAATTTTGTTTCTAATCTAGTTAACTGGCAATGAATTTCTAAACCGATCTTTACCTTCTCATCAATAGGGGTGCTACTATTCAATCCATTATCCCCTATTGTTGAATTTTCTCTCCAGTTTGAATCATATCTTGGGAGTCCATTCATTGAATTTATCATTTTTTTCAAAAAAAGATGTCATATCCAACAATATTTGTTCATTAAATTCGTTTGTCAATAGTTGCAAACCTATAGGTAATCCCTCTCTACTAAAACCCGCTGGTATAGATATAGCTGGTAATCCGGATAAATTAGCAAGGATTGTATAAATATCCAAGTTATAAAATTCTAAAGGTGTTAAACCCTTTTCACCTATCTTAAATGGCAATATCGGCATTGTTGGTAATATCAAAACATCAAAAAGTTTAAACAATTTATTAAATTCATTTTTTATTATATTTCTTATTTTTTGGGCTTTTAAATAATATTTTCCATAATAACCAGCAGATAGAACAAATGATCCTACTAATATTCTTCTTTTCACTTCTTCTCCAAAATTTGCTCGGACGTGAGAAGAATAACTGTTCCATTCATAACCTTCTGGATTAAAATCAAAGCCATAGCGAATATTATCAAATCTTGATAGATTACTGCTAGCCTCTGCCGTGGCAATAATATAATAAGCAGCTAACGCAAAATCTGAGTAATTTATTGTAGTTTCTTGGATATCAAAATCATGTTCTTTTAACATCGCTATTTTTTTATATACTGTTTCGGCAACTTGCTTTTCTGAACTAGCAATTAAATTATTTATTACCCCTATTTTATATTTTTTTGACAAGATGTTATCGACATCATTTATTTTATATTCAAAATGTTTGTTTATAGTCGTATTATCGTTTAAATCAATACCACAAATAGTATTTAAGATTAGAACAATATCAATAACGGTTCTTGCAATAGGACTTATTTGTTCAAGTGAATTTGAGTATGATACCAATCCATATCTGCTTACTGTGCCATATGTGGGTTTCATACCTATAACAGAACAAAAACTAGAAGGACATCGAATTGAACCTCCAGTATCCGAACCTAACGATATAGGCACCTGCAATGAAGAAACAGCTGCGGCGCTTCCGCCGGATGAACCACCAGCAACATATTCATCATTCCATGGATTATGAACTGGACCGTAATGAGAAAATTCTGAACTAGTACCCATTCCGAATTCATCCATGTTTAATTTCCCAATTATTAAAGCATCTTGATTTTCCAGTCGGTCAATTACAGTCGCATCGTATGGAGAAACATATTTTTGCAACATTTTTGATGCACATGTAGTTTTTAAACCCATAACAGAAATATTATCTTTAATTCCTATAGGAATTCCCAACAAGTTACCTGTTTTTTCATTATTTTTAACTTTATTATCAATTCGTTTTGCTTTTATTAATGCAGAATCATAATTTTTTGTTATAAATGAGTTGACCTTTGTATCTATCTTGTTAATTCTTTCAAATATCGTGTTAATATATTCTTCCGCGTATATCTCCTGATTTTTTATTTTTTGAGAAATCTGGAAGCCTGATAATGTATATAAATCAGACATTTTCTTAAATCCTAGGACCTATCACGTACCCATTTTTCTTGTTGAGAAAATTAAAATTAAATGAGGTATCTCCTTCTTCAATATCGATATCGGCATCTATTTTTTTTTGTACATTTAATTTTAAATTTGGTTTATCATCACGTAAATCATCAATTTTCTTTTCTAACTTTATATAATTATTAGCGGCAATATCTTGCTCCGCCTCCTCCTCCTTGTCATTCAATTCAAACTCATCCAATTTATTAAAAAAAGTTATAATCTCTTTAATTTTCTCAGAGGTTTTGTTAATTTCAAAATCATCTATTTCTAATCTAGAGAGAATGCATAATTTTTTTATATCATAGTAATCTGACATTTCTGGGTATAATAAAATGGTTTTTATCCTTTCGTATATAATTTTTCGTATGCTGTTAAAAATATATCCATTATTAAATTAAAAAGTTTTTTAACAAATCATATTCTCATTGTAATATTTGGTATATGGACATATTCGCTCGATCGTATTTGGTAACTATATTCTATCTCAAAATCCAAACTAAAAATAAAACAAACTCCATCCAGCATTTTTTAAACAACTACATTTCCTATTAATTCTAAATATTACAAATCTCGATAAAAAAACTAAAAAAAAGTAATAATTATAAAATTCAACGAAAAATGATAGTACATGTATCTACTCTAATTAGTATACCAATTAGTATAATTGCGCTAACCATAGATTTCTAAAAATACAGAGAAAAAATTTCGATAGAGTTAGAACATATATGCTAAATGGTATAGCATTATATAGACTGAAAGTTAAACTCCAATTATATCTAATAATTATTAATTTGTAATTTATCGTTTTTAAATCAGTAAAAGAATATTATTTTATGGATACTTTTGAATGCATCGCAACCAAATTTGAAGTTAGAGAATTTAGTGAAAAACCTGTTCCGTCAGAAAATGGATTAAAAATCCTAGAATCTGCAAGATCAACTGGTTCTTGACTCAATACTCAGCATTGGAGATTTATTATAATAGAAAATAAAGAACACTTAAAAAAGTTGGCAAATGACAGTATGAGCGGAAAATGGATTTTGGATGCTAATTTTGCAATAATAATATTGACAAATCCAAAGTACAATTTTCATTTGATTGATGCAGGATGAGTATTGCAGAATATGCAAATGGCTGCGTGGAATTATGGAATTGGATCAGGTCTTTATACTAAAATAGATGAATCAAAACTTAAAAGTGATTTTGGAATTCCAAATGAGTTAAATCCATCAGTCATCCTGGGTTTTGGCTACCCCTAAAGAATTTTAAAAGTAAAACAAAGAACCGCCTACCTATTTATGAACTTGTTTGCTATGAAAAATATGGTAAATTCACCAACAATAACTTATAACCGAATTTCTATACACAATACTATATTTTTATTTATTTATCTATTTATAGTAGCATTACTTCTGTGAATATTGAAATACATTAAATATTAGGGATTCAAAATATACCAATTTAAAACAATACAATGTATGAATTAAATATATGATTAGTTTATTTTTTTTGTTTGTTCCCAAATTTGAGATTTTCTATTACTGTTCCTTTGATTTCTTTTCTGCTATTATCTGCTTCAAATATTCTAAAATATCCTTTTCTTACATTGACGAATATACTCCAGTTTCTTCGCTCATTTTTTGCTCATTAATTTTGGCTAATTTTATAATTTTATCCATCATCTCTTTTTCCATTTGAGCTGATCCTATTTTATCTATTAACTCTATACCATTTAGCAAAAGTATGCTAAATAATTCCAGATTATCAGACTAATTATTACACCAGAAAAGTTTACAGGTAAGAGGTATTTTCTTTGATATATTATACATTGTAATGATAATAAATTTAG
>JBDUES010000208.1:0-48758 GCA_040297625.1 Candidatus Nitrosocosmicus sp.
CTAGGAGCAACCATGATGATGTCATATAATCCTCATACAGTCTCGATTCAAATTTTTGAGGATAACGCAATTGGTGGACTACGACAGGCAATGCCTGATATAATTCTAGTTATTCTACTATCCATCATTGCTTTAGTGGTAGTTTCCACCATAAAGAAAAGAGACGAAAGCAGTGTGAAGATTGGGTGGTCCTGATTTAAAGTGGTATTAGAACTTGTTAATATTATTAAAAAATTTTCTGGATTTACTATAGGCCCTCTGAATTTGAAAATAGCCGACGATGAAATTTTAGTAATGATTGGACCGACAGGAAATGGGAAAACCACCATTCTTAATCTGATTGTTGGATTGATAAAGCCCGACAGCGGTTCAATTTTCTTAGATGGCGTGGATATAACTAACATACCTGTAGAATCTCGTAATATAGGATATTCATTTCAAAGACCTAGTCTATTTCCGTTTTTGAATGTGTATAGGAATATTACATTTGGTCTTAAAAAAAAAGATAGGAAGAATAAAGACTTTCAAATTAAAAGACTCTTTGTAAATCTTGGAATCTCACATCTTATTAATAGACGTATTCAAGGACTTAGCGGAGGAGAAATGCAAAAGATATCTTTGGCAAGAACTCTCATAGTGGAACCCAAGATAATGCTGATGGATGAGCCTCTTGCAAATCTTGATGATCCCACCAAAAGAAAGTTAAGAGTAGAGATTCGACAAGTGCTTAAAAAACATAGAATATCATGTATATATGTAACTCATTTTGAAGAAGACGTCTACGCACTTGCTGACTCTGTAGCGATATTGAAAAATGGTCGCATAGAGATGGCAGATAAATTGAGAACATTATTATCATATTCTAATCACCCAACATCTCCTTTTTTATCCGAGATTCTTAATGGAGGATACAATTACATAGAAGGCGATGTGGTAGAGTCAAAAAATGATGTTACTAAAATCAGAAATGGATCTCATATACTAGAGATGATAGGAAACCATAGCATTGGTTCTATGGTCGGAGTTTTAGTTAGACCAGAAGATATAATCCTTTCAGTGGAAATGGTAAAAACAAGTGCACGCAATGTTATAAAGGCGAAAGTAATAAACATAACCTGCACCAAAATAGCAACAACAGGTTTTGTAGACATACACCTTGAGATAGATTGCATTCATTTGATATCTAGAATAACAAATGAATCTAGAATTTACCTTGGAATTAAAGAAGGTGATCATATCTATGCTATGTTTAAAGCTACATCCCCTCAAGTCATTCGTGAAGGAAAATCAGTTAATGAGGATAAATGCATATAAAGTCAAGTATATAATCTACAATTATTCTATTATTATCCACTTAAGATGCGTTCTGATTTTTCAATCATTTAGTTTATTTATTTTTGTTAAATAAATCCAAGATCGAATATCACTAAAGACCTATTGGTAGTTCTTTAATTCATTGGCATCACAGTGAATCTACTTGGATGATAACTCATTCTTCTAGGTGTATACCGAGTATTTGAAAAACCATACAACAAAATATTGATATTATTTGTCAAAACACAAGGATTAATTTCATAGTCCACTTAGTTCATATTCTGAAGTAACGACCCTGATGTCCAAAAATATTACTCATATATTTTTTTGTTATTTTTTGTAGTTCTTTTCTCGAGATCAAAAGATTATTCTCCAAAATATATTTTAGTTCTAAAACAATAGATAAATCTAAATAGATAATGTTAAAGAATATTTATTTAAAATTAAGTTTGATATCATGATTAGGATTCTCCTATGCTCTTTAGTTTTTTCTCAAGAATATCTCTGAAAGAATTTGTCAAATAAAACAGATGGAATATATTTTATTTTAAAAAATTATAAATTAATTTGTTTGTTATTGGAACACTCTCATAATTGCTGCCTTCATTTAGTATTCATAAATCAATTATAAAATAAATACAAGATCTCTTGCCTAACCAATCACAAACAGAGTTATATCAATGATTCATCATCACTTTCTTGTCCTTCCTTTGTTTTCTGTGGCAGATTGTCAAAAAAATCCAGGTGTTTCAAGTCATTGACTGGTCTCGCATTAAATAGTTTGATGACATTTACTATAACAGAATAGAAAAAGATATGAAAAATATGATATTTAAAGATTGCCCCAAAGAAAGAATAGAGAGGTCGATCTATAGAGGTGTGCAGGTGGATACATCAAATTATACCATTTAGCTTATGTGTTCAAACTTTATTGAAAATTTTTCTTCATATTTTAGAAATTCATAGTTTGTGTACTTATACTGATTGGTATAGATGTTAAGAACAGGTTACTCATGCTTTTAGTATATCATCGTCTTTACCTAACACACATGTTAACTGGATTTCTCTTTAGATTGGATCAGAGTAACATTAGCAAAGATATACAAAAGATAGAGCCCAAGGATAGAAAAGTGGGCTCTAAAGTTAAGCAATTAATTCTCTGTTATAATAGTCGGCAAACAGATTAAGCCATTGTTGAACATGCTTTAATTTATATTTCTTCTTTCTACAAGGAAAATTATCATCAAATTATCAGTTCTATCCTTGATGTACTGCATTATTCGCTCAAAGATACTTTTCTCGTAATCTTTACGTAATAAAATGAATGTGATGATGTATTTTTAAAAATTGACAGGCTTGTGAATACCATGTACCTCCATCCGTTGAAACAGAATGTTTGCCATACTCTTTTATAATATCGGATAGAAAGCGTTCTGCCACTACAAACATATTTCGCTCTTTTGATATGTTTAATCCTACAATTTCCTTACTTTCAGATTCAATAGCGACCCAGAGCCAGATGTATTCAGAGCCAACTTTGATTTGAGTTTCATCCTTTTGAATATTCAAAGAATTCAAAGACCTGGGTCTTCCTATAGAATAATCTTTCAGGTTTATACTTTGAATCCAATCTCTTATCGCACTATGGCTTCTTTTAACAATTTTTATACAAAAAGATGTTGCTTTAGATGTATTTCTTAACGATAGACCATTAAAGTAAAGATGTAAAGAATATACCATATCTTCAGGCTCGGTTCTCTTTCTTATTTGACATAACACATATGATAAGCAATAGAGATGCCTAAAGCTTTTTCCTTAACTTTACAGAGCCCGAAAAGTGTGTATATTTCCTCAAAAAATTTTAAAAAAAGAGGTAAATGTTACCCTATTGGAACAATTGACCACTGAACATGATATTTTGAATTGGGACCGCATCCAGGAGGCGATTCTGTCCCAAGATAAGATTTTTCCTGAGAATAAGTGCCGCTAGATAATATTTTTTTCAAATCATTAAAGGGTATAAAAATCTTATCTGAAAAAACAAGTCCATTACATCCATCAAGTAGTAAAGCAGGAGATAATGAACGAATTAATAGATCTGCTTGATGTGTATTGGATACATCAAAGGAACTAAAGGAAGGATCAGATAATTGTATTAATGATTCTTCTAAATTAATTAGTGTCGAAGGAATATTAGGGTCATCTTTATTTATCCCCATAAATTCAATAGTAAAACCATTTCCTTTTGGGTCAAGCACAAATGGCCCTAAACTTAAATCTAGAGTAATATTAGAATTTCCTTCTCTGTTTGCAAGATATCTAGTTGCAGTTATAGGATCATTATTATTTTTCTTCACGCTTAAACCCACAGATAAAACATCATATATGGGAGATCGCGGGATTTCTACATTTATTCTATTTATAGTAACCATAAATTGTGGAATAACTTGAGTTTTGGGATTAAATTTTATCAATTGATTCATTGGAAATTTACCTTTGTCATTAGAAGATATTTTATTTATTGTAATATTGTCAATCGAGTTGGAGGATATAATTAAGTTTAATGAACCATTACCTAATGTTTTTTTTAATGGCGAATCAACCCATTGTCCATTTATGTTATTTCCATTAATAACTCCTTTGAAAATATTTTTAACATTCGAATTATTTTTATCTGTTCCAATCCACCATAAAGAATTACCAACTTGTTTTAAAAAATATTTATCTTTATTGTCAGCTATATATATTCCACTCAGATCAAATGATTTATTCTTATTTATTGTTGAATTATTTACAATTGTCGAATTATTCTGCTGTTGTCCAAAAGCTAATTGTGAAGTATAAATTACAAAAAACAAAAATACAATATAAAAAACTATTCTTATACTTTTCATAAAACCTATATAATGATCTAATATTTAGATTTTTTTAGGTAGGAATTACAAACCTATTACAAAAATTTGACTTGATGTAAAATAATAGATTTAGTATTCTTGATATAATTGATACTATAATATTCTCAGTAGCCCTCACCATCACCTTGACATACACATTTACAAATGATTTAACCAATTTGATAACATACTTTATTTACATATCCTTCTTTAACAAGGAAAATTATCATCCAATCCTCTAGTTCTATCCTTAATACATTACCTTTTTTTCTTTCTTTAGGAGATTTTACTCACTTTTGAACCTATCTAATTATAGTTCTGTCAAGTCTTCGTTTGGCCCTGACCAATAACAAGACTATAAAAAACCGTTTGGTGAGATTAAAACCTGCTGAAAATCATCAGATGACCTCCATATCAACTAATAAAGATTTAGGAACGAAGTCTTGAATATATAAAACTTTTATGATTAATAATTGGTTAAAATTTAAATATTTAAAAAATGAAAAAACTTTACCTATTAACAACAATATTAATCATAATTGTATTGATAGTAGGATTATAGGTATTACTAAAGTTTTATCCAAAGATTCACTCGTCGGACAAATATTAATATCTATATACGCAATATTAGCAAGTATTGTTTCAGTTTTATAAAAATTCGACTATTTTTTAGTTTTTATGCCAGTCATTCAGAAAAATTGATTAACATAGATTTGGATGGTTATGGCAATTAGGATTATCTTGATTATATTAATGATTTCAAAATAACTTATCCCAAAGGCCGATCGGTTGCATATATGGGACTATTCAATAATCATATAAAAAAATGTTATCCAGACAAATGAAAATTGAAAGAGATGGCTATGGACAAATCTAAAAAACCTTAAAGAAATGGATAAAATTATAAGAAAAATTTCTAAAAAGTTGAAACATCTTAATTGCAATTTGCAAATTAAAATGAAAATATTACAACTGATCATTGATAATTCTGTAAAAATTTGATACAGGTCTAATTACGCAAGAGATCTAATCTTCAGAAATCTCTTTTGCTATTCGTATTGTTTGTTCTTGATAACTATTAACAATGACATTATAACGTGGAATTTGATTTTTGGATTAATCAAGTAAACTTTTGATTGATTCTATAAAATTATCCTTATTTTGGTTAGTAGTATAATATAGATATTCTGTGTGACTTGTGATATTGTTTTTATAAACTATCAAATTTCTATGACATTTCTATTATATTATCGATGATACAATACGGATTTTGGATTCAAATAATTTTAATAATTATTTCAACTAAAATATAATAAGATTTCTCTCTCATTGTCATTATTTTTAGTAATACTACTTCAGCTGTTAAATTGCAGTTAAATATTAATACAAAGTTAGGAGTGAGTGGTAAATTATGAAGGTTTCTAGTGAGAAACCTTACAGGCTATAAACAAATACAAAAGCAGTAAAACCCCTCTTTTCCTAAATAATCGCTTAATAAATAGAAGATAAAAATAGGATACAATATAACAAAACGACAAGTACATTACATATTGAAAAATATTAGATAATCCGCATCGTGTTTCTTAACAGTTATGTAAAGAACTGCATGATTACATTTGTAAACTATTAGTGATTGTTTTCATAAACAAAATGATTGATCTAAAATTTATTTGATGACAACCATATAAAAAATAACTCAAATAAAACAACTACAAATATTTTACATTAAACATTATCCAGTATTTACAGAACTCTTAACGAAGGTCAATAAAGTAGCAGAAATATAAATAATATGCAAATCATCAAGGTTATTCTTTTTCTTGTTTAATATCACAAATAATTTAAAAATATACAACTATAGCTTTTTCTTTAACTTTATAAAAACATAATTTTGATATATAATATTATAAAAAATTAAGAACGGGAGAAACTTCTATTAATTGTCATGTATCAAATAAATACATAGAGAGTGCCCGCCATGATAGACAAAAATATTAATTCCATTTCAAAATTAAGATCATTAAAACCAACGTTAATTGATAATATTACATTATTAAATAAAAGTAACAAAAACAATAATAATAATATTAATATTAATAATAATAATTTATCAACTTATTCAGAACCATTGCCAGATGAATCAAATAAAATTGCTAAAAAAAAACAAAAACAAAGTTTCTGGATTGAAGGGTATGGATGTTCGGCTAGTTTTGCAGATATGGAAATGATCGCAGGGCAGTTAAAAAATAATGGTTTTGAAATTGCAAATAATCCTAATCAAGCTTCTATAAGCCTTATAGTAACTTGTTCAGTTAAAGAAAAAACAGAGCATCGGATGATCCACAGAATTAACAGATTGTCAAAAAACAACAAACCTCTTGTAATAGCAGGGTGTCTTCCCTCAGCTGATCAGAAATTAGTTGAAAAAATAAATCCTAATGCAAGTCTAATGGGCCCAAGCAGCATCAATAAGACACTTGAAATTGTAAATTCAACTTTAAAGGGACAAAAGGCCGTATTCTTACAAAATTCTGAGATAGAAAAGATAAATTTTCCAAAAATAAGGATTAATCCTATAATAAGTATCATAGAAATAGCTTCAGGATGTTTGAGCGAGTGTTCTTTTTGTCAAACAAAATTAGCAAAAGGAGTTCTTCAAAGTTATAGGATAGGTAAAATAATTAATCAAATAAATCATGATCTAAAGACTGGAACACGTGAAATATGGCTTACATCAACAGACAATGGTTGTTACGGACGAGATATTGGAACAAATTTAGTAGAATTATTAAAGAAATGTGATGAGTTAGAGGAGGAGAAGGAGGAAAATGAAGACTTTAAAATAAGGGTAGGCATGATGAATCCAATGTATCTTAAGGACATGATTAATGGTCTGATAGATATCTATTTAAAAAGTAACAAGATATTCAAATTTATTCACATTCCCGTTCAAAGCGGCAGTGAAGAGGTCTTGAGAAAAATGAAAAGAGGACATACGGCAAAAATATTCAATGAGATAGTAAGCCGATTCAGAGAAAAGATTCCAGATATGACGATAGCTACTGATATAATAACAGGATTTCCAGATGAAACCGAGGAAGATTTTGAATTAACTTTAAAAATGATAAAAGAATTGGAACCGGATATTATAAATTCATCAAAATTTAGTCCAAGACCTGGAACATCTGCATTTAAATTGAAAAGAACAGACCAAAAAATAATAACTCAAAGGTCCGCAAGGTTACACAGTGTTATAAAAAATATTGCAAAAAAAAGAAATTCAAGATGGTTAAACTGGGAAGGAAATATCCTTATTGATGAAATTAATAATGGAGAGCTAAAGGGAAGGAATCAGTATTATAAATCGATAATTATCAAAAATTTTAATGAAAAAATATTTACAAATACAAAACAGAAGGAAGGTTATTACAAAAATAACGGTTTTGTAAATTCTTCTGTGGGAGGAGGAGATCTGTACTCTATGAATTTAAACAATCATAATAACAACTTGCCTTTAGGGAAAACCATGATGGTAAAGATAACGGGATATTCAAACCATACCTTGGAAGGAATTCAAATTACATAAAATTAATAACGAATCAATTTTTTTAATTCTATAACATTTTTATCCATTAAGATATTCCAATTTATGGTTGTTGGATAATAATAAAAATGGACATGGTCTCCTAATTATTGGAGTAGGAGAAACTGGAAGTAAAATTACTCTCGATATCATTAAAGAAGTTAAATCCGAATATTTATTATTGAATACAAAAAAAAATTCTAAATATATTACCAAAAATATTATGATTGACACCGCTTCACGGATTAACCCTTCAATCCATAAGATTAGAGAATCTTTTTTAGAAAAACTAGATAAAATTTCTGCAATTGTTAACAATTATAATAACATAATAATAATTGGAAATCTGGCATCTAAATTCGGGATAGCCTTAATCCCACTATTAACAAATATTTTACATAAAATGGGAGAAAAGGAAATTTTTAGTTTTGTAATAATGCCATTTGGATTTGAAAAAGGCAAAATATTTAATTCTGGTGTTTCATTATCTTTTATTAACAATTATTCAAATTCAACTGTGATTATAGACAACAATTCATTTCTTAAAAATAACCCCGAATTATCATTTCCCGAATGTTTTAGAATTACAAACAATGCCATCAAGGATATCATCATTTCATCTTGTGAAAAAGGTTTTCCGAACGATTTCAATGTGATTGCAACCTGCAAAGAATCCGATAACATAGAAGATGTATTCAGTAATTCTTTAACAATGTTCAATAATTCCAATATAAAAACAATAGAAAAAACGTTTATGTTTATTTACCCCGCTAAAGAAAAAATTGATAAAATTGATAGCGTAATTAAAACAGTTGAAAGAATCTCAAATGAATCCGATAACGAAATAAATATCATTTCCTCCAACACAGACAATTTAACAAAAATACATTTGATGAGTAAGACAAATATTTTATTATTTTCAGAATACGATCCCCTAAACCAGTTTATACCAATTAATAATTTTCTAGATTTTGAGCCTGAAACAAATCAGGATATAAAAGAAATATCCTATTTAAAGAATATTGAAGCAAAAACAATTCAATAGTATTATATTATATTTATTGTTTACTAATAAAATCAAGAATAAAAAATAAGTTTATTATTTGGTTTTAGATTTTTTCTTATTTACTTTTTGGTCAATGTCAACATCAGAATCAGATTTGTTTGAAGTATCATCATTATCACTTTCAACTGGTGACAAATCTGATTTTAATTCGGTCGCTTCGGTTGTTGATTCATTCAATATATCTTCATATAAAGACACAATAACTTGATCGTCTTCATCTTTTACAATTCTAACACGAACCTTTCTGGGAGGATTAGTTTTTCCTTTTTCCCAAATATATCTATTTAATTCTTGATCAATTTTTATTTGTGAGCTCTTCATATGTTTAATTGCAAATTCTTTAATCATATTTACGACTCGGTCTGTTCTTTTATGTTTTGGAGTTAACCAAGCTTTACTGAAATTTATTGTGTATATCCTAGCTATTGTTTCTTCGACATTTGACATGTTATTTTATCTCCTTTTTTATCATTAACCAACATTCACATCCGAGCGACGCCATGACCTTCTTTTAGGATTAGTTCTAACTTGTCTATGTGTTCGAATAATAACCCAGGCTGGCACCGGTCTATTCTGTTTAACTTTTCTTAATAATCGAATTTTCCTTGAAGTATTTTTGCGGGCAGCCATAATAATTTCATTACAATATAACCTATTTTTAAGTGTTAACATCAATCAATCAAACAATTATCGATAGACAACCACATCATTCAATTAAAATTAAAATTATAATCAACATCGAAAATAATAAATCCTAAATCAATCATTAAAAGGTAAATAATGCAAGTATGTAAAACCTGTTATAAATTTTTTCAAACAATTTATGATAATAAAAAGATGAAGAAATTGAAAATAATAACGGATGAACAGGAAGAAAAAATACAGTGTAATAGCAACTATCATAAAAAGTTGGTAGATAGTTTTAAAACATGATTTTTTTTATTGTTTTGTTGTAGAATTAGTAATATTAAAAGAGACTGTATCTCCAACAGTAATATTATTTTTTGTTGTATAATTTGAATTCACTTCCAAAACATATTTTGAATTAGCATGAGGAGAATAAGAATTGCATAATAGGAAAAATATACATGGCTGGAGATTTTTTTCAATATGAACTATTTCGTGATTTGAATTAATCCATATTATATCAAGCGGGAATTTCATATCCTTCATCCAAAAAGAATATTCACCTGGAGTATTAAATGGAAATAACATTCCTTCAGAGTCATTTAAGGTATTTTTGATTGAAAGCCCTTTTGCTTGTTGATCGAGGGTGATAGCCAAATCTACATGAATAATCAAATCCTTAATCTTTACAGAGGAGGAGGCGGTAGAAGCTGTATTATTCGTATCTTTTTGTGCATAAACTTTATGCTCATAATTCATCACAAATAAAAAAGAAAAAGTAGAAAAAATACATAATAATACAAAGATTCTAAAAACATCTCTTGAGAATTTACAATTTACCATAATTACAAGTATTTAATAGTACAATTTTTATATTTATGTATTTATTTTAAACCATGATTTGTAGCTGCAGATGTATGAATTGTAAAAGTTCCTTCCTTGAAAGTAAAGAATTTTTGGCAGAAGATGGATATAATGATATTCACCATACTTGCAAAAATTGTGGAATACATTTTAACCATTTGGATGGGGAGAAATTTAAAACATGTACTATTTGTAATTATCCACAAACATAATAGAATTAATAAAATGTAGTTTGTTAATTTTTTATCAGTATTAAAAATATCATTATTTGATCCAAGATTAACATGATCGGATTGGATTTACAACATCATCATACCTGCCCTTTGATTTACCAAATATGTTCAACCTCATGCAAGAAATAACCTCATTACAATTCATATCAAATGCTACTATACTAATCAACATAATTTCACACTGTCCATGCTTACCAATAATTCAAGTTTATAATGTGTTAAAGTGTTTCTACTAAAATCTAACGATCTGTGAGTACAATATCACTAGTAATATCATTTTAATAGATCTATAATCTCATTTAATAAAAGGATCTAATAGAATGACTTCGAATTTATGTTAGGCAATATAACAATGTTGATTAATGTTAAAGCAGCAATTGATAATAAAAAATCATTCTACCAATTTCGTATTTTTATCCATCTTCTTCAATTTTGATGATTTTTGTCATATTATAAGTATATATTTATAACCACTATTTATATACCCAAGAAAGAGAATGCCCCAAACAAAGCCGATGGTAAGTATAGAAAATGTCGTGGCATCAGCAACGGTTAATCAGACTATAAACTTAAATTTAATTACACAAATATTTCCTGATGTAGAATATCATCCAGATCAGTTTCCAGGTCTAGTATTTAGACTTAAAGCTCCTAAAACAGCTACATTGATTTTCAGTTCAGGTAAAATGGTATGTACTGGAGCTAAATCAGAAGAACAAGCTATCAAAGCAGTAAAAAATGTGGTACAAAAATTGAGAAAGGGAGGCATACCAGTAGAAAATGACCCAATAATAGAGATTCAAAATATTGTAGCATCCGCTAGCTTGGGAGGAAAAATTCATTTGGAACTAGCAGCGAGAATATTGCCAAGAAGTATGTATGAACCAGAACAATTTCCGGGTTTAATTCACAGAATGCTTGATCCCAAAACAGTGATATTATTATTTGCAAGTGGAAAACTGGTTTGTACCGGAGCTAAAAAAGAAACCGAGGTTTACAGAGCTGTAACAAACTTACATATATTGCTAGAAGAAAAGAATTTAATGATTTACGAAAGTTAAATTTTTTCTAGTTCATTTTTTAAATCCAAATAATCCTTCTCATTTATTCTATTATTTTGATATAAAATTTCAAAAATATCATTCATAGAGATAATTTTATGGATTTTTATTTCATATTTTTTCAAAAGATCTTTAGTGCCTTGTTCTCTATCCACAAACACCAGTAGATCATTTATAATGGATTTGTCTTTTAAAAGTTCAATTGAAGAAATTAATGAATTACCCGTAGTCATAACGTCATCGACAATTAATACTTTAGAATTAGAAATGAGATCACCTTCAAAAGTTTTTTGTGTCCCATAATTCTTAATATTTTTTCTAACATAAATATGAGGTCTAAATATCTCGTATGCAAGCGAAGAGCCAAAAATTGTTCCGGAAGTTGGAATAGAACATATATATTCAAAATTACGCAAACCAATATTATTCATTATATACTTTTTTAATAAAAAAATGCTATTTCTAAAATATCTGGGATAGCTTTGTAAAATTCTCAGATCAAGATAAAATTTACTTTTTTTCCCGCTTGATAAAGTAAAATCACCACCCATCTTGATGGCTTCTTTTTTATGTAAAAATAAAATTAAATCTTTTAATATAGATATTTTGTTGTAGTCTTTACCTTCTTCCGCAGTCATATTTAATTAAATTGATATTGTTTTATTTTATATGTTGCCTTTTTATTCATACCTTTAAAGAATGCCAGAAATATGGTTAGGATATGGGGATTCTGAAGTTATTCTAGATATCAAATATGAAAACATATTAGACAATAATAAATCAGAATTCCTTTTACTAGATTATGAATCTCTAAATTCAGAATTAGAAAAAAAAATTCAATTGAAAAATTCTACATTAATTATTACATTTAATCCATTCTTACAAATGATCCCTATTTTGAAATATATTACTGAAATCAGCAAAAGATATGAAATAGAAAATTTAGAAATTAGCACATTGTCAAAAAATATACCACAAAAAATTAAAAGGATATTAAATGATAGTGGTATATCTATTAATAGAATAGAATATAATGAGATTTTAAACAAGTCAAAAAATTTTGAAAAAACAATAATATTAGAAAAAATAGAATATGACCCATTTTTTGGATATAAGGGAGCAACAACAGAATTATTGAGATCAAGTTTTCCAAATGAAATGAATCATGCATATTCAACCATAATTGACAAATACCCACAATCAGGAATGATAACCGAACCATTGAAAATTTCAATCGAGGTCTCAAAAACATTAAATTTTGAATCCATCAATGTAATAGCGAACAATGATGGAGTAAATTCCATTTATTCGGGAGATATAGAAGATTCATTTAAAAAATCAATTGAAAAATTTGATAAAATATCCAAGAAAGAAGTTGAAAAAACAAAATCAGTTTTTATTTCAGGGAATAGCAATTTTAACATCCAAGCTACTTTAGGCAATAGTTTAAATTTATTATGGAATAACTATCAGGCAGTAAAAGAAAACGGTACTATAATATTACTATCAGAAAATAAAATGGGTTTGGGTAATGGCGCCCTTCTACAATACATTGAAAATAGATTGGATCAAACGGGATTAAAAAAATATCAATACCTAAAAGATTTAGAACATATAAATTTTTTAAATTTAATTAAAGATAAATTCGATATTTATGCTATTTCAACATTACCTAAAGTTTATCTAAATAAATTAGGAATAAAAACAATTTCAAGGGTTAAAGAGGGGTTAGAAACTATTTTAATGAAACATGGCAAAAATTCTAAAATTTTAATAATTTCAAATTCAGAAATCACGCAGATTTTAGAACCAAGTGATAGAAATTAAAATAAATTCAAGAATTAATAATAAATCACAAGGTTATTATCCTTTGTAAATTAATTTAATATGAATTATATTTAAATGAAAGATGAAAACCTTCACTATATAATAACCTTTGAATTAGGAATTGCCATTTTAAATCCAGACAAAAATGTCACCTACTTTAAGAAATTTCAAGACCCATTGAATTCACATATAAAATTTAAAGATAAAGATTATAACGAGATTATTGAAACAATTGAAAGTGTCGAGTTTTTAGAAAAGCATAAAAATATTAAAATTTTAACAAATTTCCCCGAGATAATTAATTTATTAAAAGATAAAGATTTTGAAGTGATAGAAAAAATATCACCACTAATAGAAAAATATATACAAATACATAAATTGGACATTTACCTGCAATCAAACCATTTTTCAAACGAAAAAGAGACAATAAAAGAATTAAGAGATTTTTCTTTAAAATGGTCCTCATTAAAGATTCAAGAAGCATCAGAACAAATTGATCTACATATAAGCCAGTCCATCAATGCATTAGATGAGATAGACAAAATATCAAACACGTTAGCAACCAGAATGAGAGAATGGTATGGATTACATTTCCCCGAACTTGACAATCTGTTACAAAACGCCAATACATATTCTCTTATAATATCTTGCTGTGGTAAAAGAGACGGTATAACCAAGGATTTTTTGAAAACAATTGACATCCCGGATAATAAAATTGAAATAATAACTGAAGTATCTCAGAGAAGCAGAGGAGGCAGAATTACAGAACAAAATCTATTAATTGTTCAAAATATAGCCGAACAGGTGATATCACTAAATAAAATAAGAAAGAATTTAGAAGAGCATATTGAAACCTCGATGGAGGAAATTGCCCCTAATGTCAAAGGTTTACTTACTGCGTCTGTAGGAGCAAGACTAATTTCAAAGGCAGGTAGTTTGAGGAAATTATCTTCACTATCAGCAAGTACAATTCAAATATTAGGAGCAGAAAAAGCTTTATTTAGAACTTTAAAAACAGGATCTAATCCACCAAAGCACGGAATTTTATTTCAACATCCTGTAATTCACTCAGCTCCTAAATGGCAAAGAGGTAAGATGGCTAGAGCAATTGCAGCTAAAACTGCCATTGCTTCCAGATTAGATGTATATGGACAAGATCCAGAAGTTAATCAGGCTCTATCAACTAAACTAAATAATAGAATTACAGAAATTCAAGAAAAATATAAAGAACCCCCTACAATTGAACAAAGAACTTCATCAAATGCGAGAAATGATAAAAGGTTTGGATTTGGCAGAAATGCAAGAGGTAGAGACGATGGAAGCTGGAAAGGAAAAGGAAAAAATAGCGATTCAAAGTTTAAGAAAAACAAATTTAAAAAGAGATACCACAAATCAAATAAAAAGTGAAAAATTATATGCATGTAAAATTAATAATAACAATTAAAGGTAATGGTAAAAAATAATGAACCAATTGAATATTCTTAAAAGTTTTGACAATGGTTCTTATATTATTTTAACAGATAATACAAATGAAAAGCATCTTGCCACACAAAATCTTATTAATGGTAATAGCGTTTATGGCGAAAAAATAATAAAATTTGAAGATATAGAATATAGATTATGGGATCCGTTTAGAAGCAAACTTGCAGGAGCAATATTAAAAGGCCTTAAAGAAAATCCTATAAAAGAATCTTCAAAAGTACTGTATTTAGGAGCATCGACTGGAACAACAGTAAGCCATGTATCAGATATTATAGGAAACAATGGAATAATATTTCCTGTAGAACCATCTGTTAGAGTAGCAAGAGAGTTATTAGAGAACGTATCTTCAAAAAGAAATAACATCATCCCTATATTGTCAGATGCAAGAAATTATTTAAAATATTATGGGTATTTTGGGATTGTCGATATTGTTTATTCAGACATAGCTCAACCAGATCAGACAATGATAGCAATAGATAACTGCAAGAGTTATTTAAAAGATAACGGCGATCTATTAATAATAATCAAAACAAGAAGTATAGACGTATTAACAGATCCAAAAATAGTTACCCAAAATGAAGCAAAAAAACTAGAAGACAACAATTTTACAATAATCCAGATAATAAATCTAGAACCTTTTGAAAAAGACCATTCTCTAATACATGCAAAGTTAAAGAAAAATAACTAGGTCTTATGATAAAAAATAATAATTATTGAAACATACAATATAATTATTTTTCAATCAAAATAACAAAAATAAATTTAGCCTTAATACGTATATTTAATATTCAAGTCTAGGTTTATAGATATCAGTTTAATAAACTTTTTATATCCATTATCGATGCATTAGTTTTAAAACCATTTGATGCAAAAATAGTTTTACTAGACAAGTAGCCATTCTCATTTAATAGTTCAATTATATTGACAATACTCAATACGTTTTTTTTTAAAACTTTTCCTATTTCATCATTAATATAATGGTACGGATAATCGTCTAATTCATTTAACGCGATTGTAAAAAAATCTTTTAGAACATTGGAATGTAATTTGGTTGATTCTCTAGTATGGGAAGCAGATTCAACATCAATTGAATCTATTATTTGAGTAATTAATTCTTTATTAAATATACTGGATATCCACATTGGTCCTCCAATAGTTACCTTATTATGACAATTACTACAATCCATTATTCCATAAAGTTTATTTATCAAATATCTGTTTCCACAATTAAAACAATGAACAACGTATCCTAATTTTTCTTGAATCTTATTTGCAGAATAATTGCTTTTTACAACTTTACAATATACTCTTATATAATTTCTATAACCATGTGAAAAAATAGGATGTATGGATAAATCTAATCTCGATGCAATCAAAGCAATCGACGATATTAATAATCTAATTCCTATTTCTCCAGAATATCGGGTTCTTAATGGATTTCCATAATATTTTCTATAACAAACTTTTGGATAAACTCCACATAATACAGCAGTATCAGTTGCGGTAACTGAGATTAAACCACCATTTTCTACTGATCTTAAAACACAATCCATATAGGGTGCAGGAGTGCCAAAAGGATCTATATCCACTATTGTAGCTCTTTTTTCAAAATTAAACTGTGTTGATAAAAAATTGCATATGTCTTTATTATAAAAATCACATTTATTATACACATTATTTAAAGTGGCATTAATTTTGGAAACATAAATTGAAAAAGAATTAGTGTCATTAAAAATTATTCTGTTAATTTTTGGTATCTCGTTAGCTACCCTCAGGCCCCTTGCCCCAGACCCGGTCATAGCATCAACAAAAGAAATATCTTTTTCTTTTTTATCATATATAAAATTTTTGTAAATGTGGATTGAAATATCCCTATTAAATTTGGCAGCAGGATTAAAAAAGACTGGAAATTTTGATGGTTCTCTTTCTGTTATTGCATTTGACGGCACTAAAAAACTAGTAATATTTTCAGATACAATTGACCAATTATTTTCTCGATAATCAGAAGGATAATTAGTTTGAGAATAGTGTGATGAAAAATTCACTTTAAATTTATTGAAATTAAGATATTATTATATAATTTTATTTTTCAAAATAATATCAATTGTTTTTAGGCGGTATAGATGAAGCGGGAAGAGGATCTGTAGTTGGACCATTAGTTATTGCAGGGATTTCATTTGATTCAAAAAAAATAAATTTATTAAAACAGATGAGTATAACAGATTCTAAGAAAATATCTCCAAGAAAACGTGAACTACTGTTTGACCAAATTTTGAATATGTGCGAATCTATTTTTATCTGTAAAATTAACTGCTCCACAATTGATAAATTTGTAAAATTGAATAATTTGAATAAGCTTGAATCAAAGTTTATGACCATTGTAGCAGATAATCTACATGCTGACAAAATTATTGTAGATTCATGCGATGTTAATCCCTTTAGATTTCAACAAGAAATAAAGAAAAATTTAATAAATAAAAAAACATCCATTTATTCTTTTCACAAAGCAGACTCGGATAACATTATTGTTTCTTGTGCATCCATTATGGCCAAGGTAACGCGAGATAATGAAATTGATAAGCTGAAGGAAAAACTTGGAAAAGACATCGGATCTGGTTATCCCTCTGATCCTAAAACAAAACTATTTATTCAAAATGAAGTTTTTGAAAATGGTTCTAAAAACTATATCAGATTTTCCTGGAAACCAGTAAAACAGATAATCCATAAAAATATCCAAACCAAACTATTTTGTTAATAAGATAAAGACATAGATAAATACAAATAGAAATTACTAAAAAGTAAAAGGTAAAATTGGATAATATTATCAATTTTTGAAAATGATGAGAATAAGATTATTCCATTCTAACTAATTTTAAGCCTTACAACATATATTCATTCAAATATATTTTAAATTCAAAAATTCCAGATATAAAAATAAAATATAGTATCAAAAAAATTGATTGATAGTTGTTGTTATTTCATTAGATATTAACCAAATGGAAGTGGAATATTGATACCCTGTTTACTCAGTTGGTTTTGGACATCATTAGCTATTTTGGATGCCATATCTTTAGCACCACTCTTACCATTGTTTTTGGTTCCGGTTGTCGAATTAGAACTTGAAGTTATATCAAATGTTGTACTAGCTTTATTTGATTTATATCCATCAGCAGTACCTGTTACTGTTATATCTATAGTGGAGGATGATTTTATAATACTTGAAGAGATTCCTTTACTAAATTTACCACTCGAGTTAGTTATTCCAGAGAAAGTTTCATTATTTATATTTCCAGATAGAGAAACACCACTAACAGGTTTATCGGTTATTGAATCTCTTACAGTTATTACTATGGTCTGTCTGTTGCCACTTCCTTTTTTATCAATTACAATATTCATAGATTTGAATTCTAATGGAATAGTACTAGTAGGTTGGTCTTTAGTAGTAGTAGGGGCAGTAGTAGTAGTAGGGGCAGGAACTATACTTTTGGTGTTTAAATTGAGAGGAACTGCATTATTAAATGATTTACTTTGAACAATTAAAGGTGTTGTGCCCTTATTTGGAAATGTTCCATTAAATTTAGATCCAGTTACATTTACACTATAAAATGCAGCAGCAGTATTTCCTGGCTGGCATGTCAATTTTGAGGTTATTTTGTTAGAACCTTCTTTAAGAGGAATATATAACGGGGTAAAACTATATTTCCATGTTGAATAATCATTATTACCTTTTGATCCAGTTCCAATAGCCGTTTGATATGGTTTAACACTATTAACAATTATGGAGACACTACATGCTGAAGAACTATTTGTATCAGATGCAGAAGTTCCCAGAATAGAGAGCTTTTCCCCATTTTTGTTAAAATAATTTGTTCCGTTAATAAAAACTTGGTCTCCTGCCATAGGTGAAGTTATTCTTACACCAAAAGATTTTTTTGGAATTATCGTTGATAGAGGTTTATTTTGACTATTACTACCATTATTAGTTCCAGGTGACTGAGCGTTAACAGTTGAAAAAATACCTGCAGTTAATAATATAGATGTTAAAAATACTAAAAAGAATGTTTTAGAAATCATGCTACAAATAATAGAATTCAAATATATTAAAAGATTATTCCTTTATTAGTAGAATAAAATAAACTTAACAAAACTCCACCACTATCTAATATAATATTTAACTAGAAAATTTAATTTATTGCTTACCCATAAAATATTTATTTTTTAAAGATAAAAAAATAACAGTGGATTTTAATTTTTTTAAAAAAGATGAAAAATCGGATGATAAAAACCCATCTAAAAAAAATTTAATTACAATAACAAACAATGTTATTGACGGTATAATTTCATATTCAAAAATGCATCACCCTTATGAAGCAATATTAATTCTTGAAGGAAAGAGAAAAAAAGGAGAGATTTACATAAACAATCTTGTAATTCCGCCTTTTTCAATTCACGGTCCATTTTATTCAGGTTTTTTAATAAACGAATTACCATTTGACTTGAGGTATGTTGGGACTGCACATTCACATCCAAGTGGAACCAGTCGCCCCTCAATAGAGGACTTGAACCATTTTTATGGCCTGGTTTCAATAATAATATGTCATCCATATGATGAAATGGATATTCATGCGTATAACGGCAATGGGAAAGAAATTGAATTTTTCAGGAAATAACCTTGTAAATAGAATTATTATTGCTCAAATACAATAAATAGAAATTAATCATAATGAATTAGTTTCAAATTTATCGTCTTTTGCCAATTTTTACCAAATTTTCCAGTGAACGACCTATTAAAATAAATGCAACGCTAGTTATAGAAATCATAATTCCAGGAGATATAATCCACCACCAATACCCCAGTATTTCAGCTGAAGATGTATGTGCATCCTGAAGCATTTGACCCCAAGTTGGAAAAGATGGATCTCCAAACCCAAGAAAACTTAATGCAGATTCGCCCAGTATTGCAGCAGGAACAGATAATGCAAAATTGGCCAAAGTAAAAGGTAATAATTGGGGTACTATATGACGTAATACTATTTTAATATCGGATTCACCCATCAATTTTGATGCTTCTACATAGGGGTAATTTTTTATTTGAATGCTAAATGTTCTATTTAATAATGCCAAACCAGGCCAACCAAATAGAATAAAAAGACCTATTAAAAATAATAAATTTCGTCCAAAATGCAGAGAAAGTATGATTAATAAAATCAATTGAGGAAGAGAGATAAAAATATCAATAATTGTCAACATAAATGTTCCGGTTTTTTTTCCTTTATAACCTGAAATTAATCCGTAAAAAAGACCAATAAAAGTAGATGAGAAAGCAACAGTAACTCCTATAAAAAGATCAACAGGCGTTCCAATTAAGATTCCAAAAAAAACATCTCGTCTAAATTCATCTGTACCCAATAATCCAAAAACTTTTCCTTGCATAATTAATTTCAAGTCTTTTATAACTGTATTATTATCAAAAGAAGAAAGTGAAAATATAATTTCATATTTACCTTTTAAAGGTATATTAGAAGTTGTTTTTGAAAAAATTATTTTTTCAGAAGGAAGATCAGTAGTTGAGAACTTAAACAGATCAGAATATTGAGATAAAGAACTCTTTACTTCCTGAGAAGAAGAATAAATTCTTCCTGAGACAGAATTGTTATTTATAACCTTATGGTTTAAGGTATTATTATTATTAAAATCATATGTAATGGTACTATTCATTAGATTATTCGAGTCCAAAGAATTTGAATAAATTTTTAATTCCAAATTATCGGGTCTTTTAATATATACTTCTATTACAGGCGGAATATCGCCTAATGCTATCGTATAAGGAATATCGAAAGCAGTTGGAAACTCATTAAAATTAAATTGATATGCGAAGGTATTATTTTCCATTTTGAAATCAGTATATTTTATAAAATTTGGAGATGCGTCTTTTTGATAATAAATTTTATGTTCAGGAAGTTGGTGGTCAAATGGCTTTAGAATATAATTTATCCAGTTTGGTGCAGCATCTTTTGGATTATCTGACCAATAAAGTGGATTTGTCCATTGCAGTCGCGATTGTGTCGGAATTAAAAATATAGTATAACAGGTCATTACAATTAAGAATAAAAGAAGCAAACCTCCAATAAATCCACCCTTATTTTCTTGTATTAATTTAAGATTCATATATCATTCTACACTCTAAACCTATGATTCTTCAGATTTAATTCTAGGATCAAAATAGGTAAAACAAACATCCAAAATTAACCTAGTCAATAAATAAATTAGTGTAAAAAAGTATGCAAGACCAATAATTAATGGAGAATCGTTTAGAATTATAGCATTATAAAACAAGTTTCCGATTCCAGGCCAATCAAAAATTTGTTCAATTAAAACAGAGCCACCTAATGACGCAGAAATACCCAAACCGAGCATTGTTGTTAGTTGAGGTCCAGCATTTTTTAAAGCGTGTTTATATAAAATACTTTTTTGAGGTATTCCCATAATTTTTAATGTTTTTATGTAATCTTCATCTAGAATTCTCAAAATTAAATACTTAACATAATATGCAAAAGACGCAAACCCAATAATCACAATACTTATGAATGGTAGAGTCATGCGATAAAGCAAATCAATGATGTATCCGGGCCCGTTTGGGGAGATTAAAGGTGTTGCTCTAGAAGGAAAAATATGTAAAAAGAATGAAAAAGATACAAGCATTATCATTGAGAACCACCAAACAGGAACACCTTGACTGATAGAAGCCAAGCCTGAAACAAATTTATCAATTTTTTTACCCTCTTTTGATGCCAAATATGCACCAAAAAATAGTCCAATAATTACTATTGTAATTGATGAAGATGTAAATAATAAAATAGTATAAGGCATCTTTTCCAGTATTAAATCATTTACATTACTCGAACCAGTATAAGTAGTAAAAAATCTAGATTTTCCCAGATCTAATGAAACTATTTTAAAAATACTATTAAAAAGTTTTTTTGGAGAATACCATGGTTGATCTAAACCCAAACTTTGACTTTGAATTTTTATTTGTTGATCTACATATTTTTGTCTTTCATCAAAATTTTTAAATTGGAGTAATTTGGGATTATCTAAAGTAGTACTTGAGATAGAATTGAATACTTGTAATCTTATCTGATCCATCATTATTTTATCAAAAGTAGAACCCAAAAGAAATATAGTCAACAATAAACTAATTAATAATACTATAAATAAAATTATTATTTTTTTTACTAAAAAGATAAGAAATACTTTCACCTATTAATCAAAATAATAAAATAAGATATTAATTAATTACTTTTATGGCCTGGCAATCAATGTATAGTCATAAATTGTAGGCCGCATAGAGTCCGTTGAAGTTATAAATAATTCAAGTTTAGCTGGACCTAGGGAAAGTAGTTTTGTTTCATTTGGTTCTATTTGCAAAGATATTTGATTTGTATTATTCTTCAGATTGTTTTGAGAAGTAGTAGGATTTTTATTCGTCGAAGGAATAGTACTAACATTTGAACTATTCACAGAGGTATTTATAACCACTTTGTCATTCCTATCCGATATAATATAATTTATTATCCCATTGAAAGGTTTAGTTTTATTAATACCATTTTCAACATTAACTCTGAAATCAAATTTAAAAGGACTACCAATTTTAATAAATTTTGGAACATTAATTTTATCAATTATTATCTTTGGAGGATTTTCAAAGTTTGAAAAATATCCCTGTTTATAAGGATATGTATTATCATAAAATTTCTTAAGTATTATTATACCACCAGCAGGATTAAAAGAATCCAAATAATAAGGTCCGTTCCCAATCACAGCATTGTGATGAAGATTTATCCAATGTATTGAAGAATCATATCTTTTTAAAACATAATCTATGGAAACCAATCCCTTTAACGGATTTGGTATGAATTTCTCTTGTTTCATTTTTTCTAATTCTTGTTTTATCAATTCAGCGTGAGATGGAAGAATCAAAGATAACTGTTCATTTTGTTTTATGTTAGAATCAGTTTTTGAATACGATAACTTGTTATCGGATACAAGTCTTTCTGTAGCGGCGGTTATTTCCCATGGTTCTGATGCCCATAAGGTACCAGACAATGGAAGTTGTTTTTTATCATAATGCCATAAATCAATATATGATTCAAAGGTGTTATCATTGTTAAACTTGAGTCCTTTAATTAGTGACAAAGTTGGAAGTGTCAAGGATGAATACTCTGCATCGAATGTCCTATCATTATTTTTTGTGTCTATGGACCATTCATATTGAAAATAAAAAGGATACAATAAATCGTACCGGTCCATTGAAATTCCATTATGCCATTTTGAATATAATGGTGTCATTTTTATTTTCGTTAATGCAGTTGTGTTACTGTCACCATTAAACTTCCAAGTCTGAGTAAAAGGATTCCAAACAATTACATCATGTGGTACTGCAATTTTATCATGGGGTCCATTTGAGATAATTTGTGTCCAATTATTCCTAAACGGCATGGGATCTCCATTATATGGGTTTAAAAGTAATGCATTATCAGAAATCATTGAATTAATTATTTTACAATAAAAATCTTTACAACCATCAACATTATTCCATGCTCCCTGATAAATTTGGGATAATCCGATATTAAGCGAATTATCACCAGAACCATTTTTTTGAGCATTCATAAATGATGGTTCGTTAGCTATACCGCTAGAATAATCATTAATTAGTCCACTAACCTTATTTGAAGTAATATATAGATCATGAGATATGGCAAAAAATAATCTTACTGATTCTTGAATTCCAATTGATTCTGCTTTTCTTAATAAATCAGCTCTTTCTACTTTTGAAGTAAAATTGTTAAATATTAATTTTTTTGTCAGGTTATCAATTGTTGAATTAGAGTATTGCCAAAAAGCAGGATTTTGAAAACCGGGCATATTACCCTGCCATGGTGCATACATTTGGCCCACCTCGCCGGGGTTATAACGTAAAAAAGAGCTTGAAACATAGGATTCGGTGTAAATGTTCCAATTTAGATCTTTTGGATCTGATCCATAGACAACCTGATTTGCCTTTATCAGGTCTCCATAATCTTTTATAATCGAAAAGCCGCTTTTATCAAGTTCAGAAGCAACAAGGTCCCCGAATGTTTTTCTTAAAGGATCATCATTTCTTATTAGTATTTTAATAATAATAGGTTTTCCATTGATATTCCATTTTCCATAATTATCGATTATTGCGCCGACTTTTTTCATCGAATCAGATACCAATGCCGAAGCAAATTCAGGGTCATATTTTATTTTTAATGGTGCAACAACATTGACAATATTCTGATACTCAGGGGAATATTGTCCATATGGTTCAACAATAGGATTACCAAAACCTTTTAAAATATCATTTACAATAAAATTCCTATCTATTAAAAAATTTAAAGCATATCTTATTTCTCTGATAGAAAATGGATTAAATGTTTGATCATTATTTGAAGGGTTCAACAAAAGGCCATATGACGAGCCATCCTTATCATAAACTTTTAAATTTGGATTCTTTTTTGCCTCATCAATCAATTGCAAAGGGATATGCGATAAATGAGTATCAAGATTACCATTGCTTACTTCTTGATAAGCAATATTATCATTAGAATAACGTATAAATTTTAATTCATCAAGATAGCCTCCAGTAGCGTTTGAAGAGGAGGAAGAAGAGGAATAAGTGGAGGCTAATGAATAATTATTAAAATTAATACAAATCGAAGAGAAAAGAATAAAAAGTAATAAAAAAGTAATAAAAATTTTCATAAAATAAATTTAAAATTCTGTCCTATAAACTTATATAGAAAATATATAATTTAACATAATTTTATAAATTAATTCATTATAACAAGTTATCAACCATTAGTATATAAATACTAACCCTATATTTTTTTTTATGATTAAAAATCAGAAAAGAACCCACGCATATAGTGCTCAAAGGACTGAAAGCAAGAAATATGCCAAGGCTGAAAGGAGGAAAAGAAACAAAGCAAGATATTAATTTTCATATTTTTTATACACATATAAATTAAGAATAATACAAAATTGGTTTATAATCAAATTAAAAGGCATTATTATAACAAGTAATCATGGCATGCATGTTAAATAACTGTTGATTATTGAATATACAGGTTTGATGTTATATCCCGTAAAAAAAAATATAAATTAAAACAGGAATCGAGTGATTAGATCTTCGCAAATTTTCAGAATAATAAATAACATTTGTTTGAAGTGCCTTTGTTTAAATCGATATATTTATATGAAAGTAAAGATATAAATACCTGTGAGAATGCTTTATAAGTTTTATGGTGATTTCGAATGGTAAAAGACATTTCCATGTTTGGCGACAAGTGTCCTAGATGTGGAAAAGGACCAATGGTTACAGATAATTCCACAGGTGAAATGTTTTGTGGTAATTGTGGTTTTGTGGTAACTGAAAGAATTGAAGAAACAGGTCCGGAATGGAGAGCATTTTCAAAAGAAGAACATGAAGATAGAAGTAGAGCAGGCGTTCCAACATCCTTAGCTATGCATGACATGGGATTGGCTACAATTATAGGTCCTGTGGACAAAGACGCTTCAGGAAAACCCCTCTCAGCATCCATGAAAAGTACTATAGAGAGACTAAGAACATGGGATAGTAGAAGCCAGGTTCATGAACCAGTAGATAGAAACTTTCGACAGGCCTTTAGTGAATTAGATAGATTAAAAGACAAACTAGCCGTTGGTGATGCTGTAATTGAAAAAGCTGCCTATGTTTACAGAAAGGCCCTGGAAAAAGGATTAGTAAGAGGTAGATCTATTTCAGCATTGGTTGCAGCAGCACTCTATGCAGCATGTAGAGATACAGAAACTCCCAGAACTCTAAAAGATGTAGCAAATGCTAGTAATATAAAGAAAAAGGATGTAGCCAGATGTTATAGGCTTTTAATAAGGGAGCTTGATTTGAAGATGCCCGTAGTTGACCCTGTTAAATGTGTTGCCAGAATTGCCAGCAAAGCTGGATTAACAGAAAAAACCAAAAGAAAAGCTCTTGAAATATTAAAGAAAGCAGAGGAAGGAAAAATTTCAGCAGGAAAGGATCCTATGGGATTGGCAGCAGCTGCATTATATGTTGCATGTGTAATGAATGGAGAGAACAAAACACAAAAGGATGTAGCTGAAGCAGCAGGTGTAACAGAGGTAACAATAAGAAATAGATATAAAGGTCTCAAAACACATCTAAAATTATAGTTTTTTTAAACACTTTTTTTATTTGTTAATAAAAATTTTAAAAGTTTTTCAGAATATTTGTATATAAATATAACACCTGCAATAAAAAAAGCAATGGATATAGGCATTAGAAAATAGTTATTTGATTCTTCACTCCAAGAGACGTTAAACAAAACGGAACCAAATAAACCATATGAAAAGAGAACATAATTAGAAATCCAGTGAAAAATGATGGAGGTTCCAAGACCATATCGATAATAAAGCCATCCCAAAAACAATCCACCTAAACTTGCTTGAGTTATTTTTCCAATCTCATAATTACCTCCAAAAATAACATGAGCTAAACCAAAAAAAACAGAATTAAGAAATATAATTAAAAAAAGTATATTTTTATCCCTACTAGATTCAACAGATATATTCTTGCTGGGATGGATTAATGCCGAAATAAATGAATTTTTATATCTAAAAAGGATTATCAATAATGGCATACCTAAAAAAATAACTCGAAATAAAATCTCCTCATTTAATGGCGCAGCAGTCAAGTACAAAAAAGATACAAGGGGATTATTCATCGTAGGATTTCCAATATGTATCCCAAATGTTTGCTGAACTAAATCTACAATAATTGAAAGTACAAAATAACCTGAAAACCATTGTATTACAATATAAAGATAATTAGAGGAAGATAAGGTAAAATTTTTAAACTTGTTTTTAGAGATTAATTTATGCTTGAACTTCTCAAATAAAAAAACGGGTTTATATACAAAGAATAAGTATACAACAAGATAAATAAACCAGAAAAAAATAAAGGTTATTCCAAGATTGAATTGGAGATTAGATATACCTGAAATATTTAATAATAAAAAATTTAATGAAACATTACTATGCCATGTAATATCTTTTCCTATATTTGTAAAAAAAACTACAAAAATACCAATAAAAATTGATCCTGTTATTATTAGAAATAGAAAGAATATAATTATTTTACTTACATTATCAATAAGTTTTTTTAAACAAATTTTTTTAATCAAATAGAATACTTTTAATTACATAACTTCAATTGAAGATGAATTAAAGCCTTTTACAACCAAATAGTCTTTAACATGGTCTCTATGATCGCCTTGTAATAAAATGAATCCATCTTTAGCTGTTCCTCCACAAGCCAATCTACTTTTTAACTCTTTAACTATTGTGTGAATATCATTTATTTTGGGATCCAGACCTTCAATCATGGTGGTAGTTTTGGAAAATCGTCGTGTTTCCAGTCTCACAACAATACGGGTATCTTCTTTATCTAACTCTCCACAAGCGCATAAATCATCCGGAAGGCCACATTTTTTGCATATTACAGCCATCTATAGTTACCTTTCTTACCTAAATGCTATTATTAAGCCTTCCCTAACAAGTGTCATGAGATATTTAATGATTTATCTCTATTTGGACAATAGCCTTTAAAATTTGAAAAGTTATAATAATATTTTTCTCAAAAAAATACAATGAATTATTAGATCAACTGTTTAATTATTCCTTTGCCAGCTAATCAATTAATAAAAATATTTAAGAACAGTTTTTATAAAAAGAACTAATAAAAAACAATAGCAGATTTTTATATGTCCGCAGCAATTCTAAACCTGAAATTTCCATTTAATTTGACAAATGATCAAGAAGATGCAGTAGCGGCCTGGACCAAGAATAAATACAAGGGTTCAATAATCTATTCCACCGGGACTGGAAAAACAGAAATAGCATTTGAATGTGCCAAAAGAGCTGCAACTACCAATTCCATCCTTTTTGAAAAAAAAAATAAAAATCTTCAAGATTTTAAAATATTATTTCTAGTTCCAAGAATTATTTTAATAGAACAAAATACAGAAAGGCTGCTTAAATATAATATTAACAAAGAATCAATAGGAACATACTTTGGAGAAAAAAAGAATGAACGCGAAATAACTATTTCTACCTATCAAAGCGTTATTAACAATCATTTTTTAATTAGAAATTCAGATATGATCATCCTTGATGAGGTTCATTTTATTAGTAACACAGCATTTTCTTATACCAAACTGTTTAAAATAATAAAAGAAGATCCCAATAAAATGATCCTTGGTTTAACAGCAACAATAAATGAAATGGATCCAAAATATCATGATATAATCGATACTATTCCTCCTGTAAAAAAATATCTAATTCAAGAAGCTGTTGATGATAAAAGATTAGCAAAACCTGAAATATTGTCAATGGAAGTATCCCTTACCAGTGCAGAAAAAGACATCTATAACAAAACAAGTGAACTGATAAAAAATATATCTTTTAAACTAAACGCATACGAACCTGACTTAATTTCCAAAATTCTTTTTCAGGGAGGAATAAGATCAAAATATGCAAAAGAATGGTTTAATCAGGTAAAGATTAGAAAAGAATTATTAAATTCCTCACAGAACAAGTTAGAAAAGGCTGTTCAAATAGTAAAGAATCACAATAATGAAAAAATAATGATTTTTAGTGAAACAATTGATTCCATTACCAAATTAAAAAACATTTTAGAAAAAAACCATATACCTTCTGAGATAATACATTCCAAAATAAAGATAAAAGATAGAAAAGTAATATTAGAAAACTGGGGAACAAATTTTTTCCCTCTATTATCAGTCCACACATTAGAAATAGGATACGATATTCCACATGTAAAAATAGCTATCATCTTATCAAATACATCAAATATTAATCAAGTAGTACAACGAATTGGAAGAGTAATTAGAAAAACAGAGAATAAAGAAAAAGCTTTGATATATATAATTTATGCAAAGGAAACAAAAGATAAGAACATTGTAAGAATGGTAGATAAAGCAGTAGGAAAAAAAAGCGATAAAACAGCCAGAAAAACAACTAAACAAACCAGAATCACAGATAATTTTAAATAATATAAGTCATTGCCCTAAGCAAATATACCAATTAAAATAAAAATAAGAATATATTTTCAATTAACATTCTGGTTAAAATATGACGTTAAAAAATATTACAGTTTTAGGTTCAGGTATTATGGGTCATGGAATTGCACAAATTTCTGCCATGTCTGGATATCAAGTAATTCTAAGAGACATTGAAAAACAATTTCTGGATAAAGCTATGGAAAAAGTAAAATGGTCTTTGCAAAAATTGTCGGAGAAAAATAAAATCACAATTGATCAAGTTAACGAATTCTATAACAATATAACTCCAGTAATAGATCTCAAAGAAGCCATTAAGGAAGCTGATCTAATAATAGAAGCTGTTCCAGAGGATTATAATCTAAAAAAGACCGTATATAAAGAACTAGATGAAATATCAAATAATAGAGTAATATACGCGTCTAATACAAGCACTCTACCTATTACTGAACTAAGTAAACTAACCAAAAATCCTACCAAATTTATCGGAATTCATTTTTTTAACCCGCCTCAATTAATGAAATTAGTTGAAATAATACCCGGTACAGAAACAGATCCTACAATAACAAATGAAATTATTAATTTTGTAAAAAAACTCGATAAAACTCCGATCCTATGTAAAAAAGACGTAGTTGGATTCATTGTGAACAGAATTTTCATTCCATTAGTTCATGAAGCTGCATATTGTTTAGATAGAGACAATGTTTCAATGACAATAATAGATTCTTCCGTAAAATACAAATTAGATTTCCCTATGGGAATATTTGAGTTAGCAGATTACACCGGTATAGATGTAATTTATAAAGCTACACATGAAATGAGCATAAGAGATAAAAAAGTAATATTGTCCCATCCAAAAATAAAAGAACTATATGAATTAAAATATTTTGGTCAAAAATCAGGTAAAGGTTTTTATGAATACAAGGGTGACAAATATGAAAGAATAGATTTATCGGAAGAAAAAGCATTACAGTACGACCCAATTTCAATTTTAGGAGTTGCATGTAATAATGCCGCATGGTTAATCAGAAATCAAGTTTGCAGCATTGAAGATTTAGAAATTGCCTTAAAATTAGGGATGGGACTGAAAACCGACTTATTCAAATTGATTGATAAGTTTGGTATTCAAAGAGTAGTAGATGAATTAAAAAGCCTTGAAAAAAGATATGGAGAATTTTATCATCCTGATGAGTATCTGTTGTCTTTAAAATAAAATATTGAACATAAAAGATAGAAAATATTTATTTTTTATTCATTTATGAGAAATATATCAAGTAATTTATTAATTTTCAATTGTTAATTTTAAAAAAAACAATAATAAACTGTGTCGGTCGGTCTGTAAAAAATTACACTGGTAATATCTCTATTTTAAATAAGAATTGAGGAAAATAACTGAATTTTATGACTACCCTATTTATTGCAGTTTCCCTCAAATTTGGTCCATTAGGTAGGTTCTGTTAACAGTTATGTAAATAGACATATACGCTCTTTATGTAAACTGTTTATAGTTGTTTTATCTGCATGTTTTTTTTATTATAATTATATGTCCAATTTGATACTGCTTTACTTATATCATATCCATTTCTGAAATTTGAATTGTTTATCGCTTACTTACATGTAAATCCACATCCATCGACTTCAGTCAGGTTTAGTTCTGGAGATCTAATTGGCAGAAATACTAGGTGTATTCTTGAATAGTAGTTTGATATTGTTTGCATTACCTTGTTGGATTTGTGTATCGATATGTTACCAATATCATAAATATCTGCTATATACCAGAATCACATTTTCCGTCCACTATTCTTTTAATAAAACCTATGAATGGATTTCCCGCTGCCATCCTTTGATAACCATGTGTCCATATTTGGTTATCGTGGTATGAACATAGACACGGACACCCACAAACACATTCAAAATTCCTTTTATCTTTTAAGCCTTGGATACATTCCTTGGACTGTATCAATGACCACGATGTACCATCATCTGTCTTTGCTGCGATAGGTCCATTTTCATCTTCATAAAGTAGGATCGAGTCTAGAGGAGGTCGTACCTTAGGTCTTCAATCCTCTTTTTTTCCAAATAGTATTCTGCTGGATCTAGGCTGCAGGCGCCCAAAGTCATCTTTGACCGTCTCCATTTTAATCCATGTTTTAGTAGAACGATTTCTATTTCAGGATGACTGATATACTACTATCTACCAGTTTTATGTCTATTGTATTAAATCCAGCAATTACACATAACGACCGCATGGAAAATAGTAGTCCATAATCTTTTCGTGGATTTCTGGTTACTGTTTTTATACTTTCTTTTTCAATAACGTTCGTAATTTTGATTGGTTTGTGTTTGTGTATTTTGGATACTGTTCTATCCATACGTTTTTCATTAAAATGATGAAACCATTTTCTAATGTTGTGTTGTCATGATGGTTAGTAATCCGTCTAATTTCTGGAACTGCGTATCCGTCATCTTTAAGCAGGATAATCTTGGCCCTATAATCTTCAATTAGTTTATTATCCTCAATTAGATTGTGAAGTATATTTCTCTCCCCTTTTAGTGATACTCCTGATGAATGTATCACTCATATGATATTATTACTGTTGTTATTAGCTAAAGATGTTGTTATAAAATTATTTTGTCATAATAATCATTTTTTGTGTACAATAATCATTAGTATACCTATTACATACCTATTAACAGCGCCAGTGCGCATCCAATATTTATAAAAAGTGGCATAAACAATTTATCTGATAACAATAATAGAGATAGAAACTAAATAAGAATAAACAGTTATTACAATAGAAAAAATATTAAAATATCATTACTGTGGATAGGATAAATAATTTATTTTAAATTATAAATTAATATAGAAAAAATGGTAATATATGCAAAGTTTTAGGTTTTTAAACTAAATTCAAAAGTAAAAAACATTATAAATCTTCTCTCTGCTCCCCCACTACCTGTTAAGTATCAAAATTATTTTGAAATTTATTAATTATAAAATCAACAGCATAACTTGGAGATTTGTATTTTTCTATCAGGATTCGCTTCCTTTCATCCAAAAATTTTCCACCATACATGTCGGAGGTACCTCCACTATCTTCAATTGAAACCATAATCTTTTTAGCCATATATCCTACACATAATTCAATTAAAGTTCCTACTCCACCACCTACAGATATTATGCCATCTGATGAATAAGATACTATGAAGTCCCTTGAATAACCAACTCCAGTACAAATAACTATTTCACAATATTCATTAGCTTTGGAATAATCATCTTGAGGAACAATTCCCACGGTTAAACCCCCCTGATCTTTCGCACCCTTGCAAGCATATTCCATTACACCACCAAGCCCACCACAAATTAAAACAGCTTTTTTTTTAGCTATCTCTCTACCTACATCATATGCAAGATCCAAGGTTTTTAACGGTAATGAATTATCGTTATAGCCTATAACACCAATCTGAATTTTTTTCAATTTATATTTAGACTATGAATTTCTAATTAAATTGTTGGATTTAAATCATCATTGATGAATATATATAATGGGTCTCATTTGATACAGAAATGTATTTATTCCCATGTTTGGATTTTTTATGTATGAGTAAGAAGGCAAAAAAGAATGCACCTTTACCCGCTTCAAGCGCTGGCCTATTGAGATTTTTTGAGGATGAAACAAAAGGAATAAAGGTAAAGCCAGAAATTATTTTAGGCGTATCAGGAGCTTTGATTGCCATCTCAGTAGCAATAAAGATTTTATTTCCGGTATAATATCTCTTTTTCTGACTTTTAATGAGCGATTCAGAATCAGACAGTATTTCAAGCCTGCATAAAAGATGGATATTTACAAACATAAACCCAACTTCCAAAAAGTTTTCTTATATAATTGCAATTGCGAGCTTGATCACAAATATACTAGTAATTAATTTTATAATAACGCCTCACAACCTGTTAGAATTTCTTAAATCTTCTCCCATAATTGTAAGTATTTTTTCAGCAACCCTATTGTTTGATTATCTTTCCCTTAAAGGGACCCCACTCAACAGATTTTCAAAGGTTTTACATGTAGCAGCGTTTGCTAGCCTACTATGGACAATAACAGTAATCCTTAGCTATATTTCAGGATTTATAATTTATACAAATCACGCAGCCATCAATTCGGTCATGCAAGGAATGTTTATGGCAATCGGATTACGAATAGGAATTTTTACATCCGTATTCGGTGCATCATTAAAGAGAGCAATTCCAATATCATTTATACAACCATTAATCATTTTTATCATAATATCATTTTTATACTTTAATCACATCTTTTTTACAAATCTTTCAGTTTATTTGTTTGGAGCAATAATTTTAACCACAGGAATATTGTGGGCAATAATAATAGACAGACTAGGAAGACCTCGTTTTGCAAGTGCCTTTAAGATATTACAAGCTTTTCTGAAAGCATGGACTGAAAATAAATCGGAGGAAATGGAGAGGATAGCAGAAGAGAAAGCAAATTCAAGACTCGTTAAAACTTTTTTAGTGAAATTAAAATCTCAAAAAAATGTTACAATAGTGCTTCCAGAACTGCACCCCGGTCCATTTAATCCAATTGGAGGAAGTAATCTTCCTTATGATATTTTCAAATTTTATTCAAATTCAGCTATGGTTATGCACAGTATTTCAGATCATTCGCTGAATATCCCTTCGCATAGAGAAGTAAAAAAATATCTGGATTCACTAAATCAATCAGAATTTCTAGAATCAGGTGATAAATGCACAATACCAATTGCACATTCAATAAACGATTGCAATTGTACTGGGTTTGCCCTTGGTAAGAATGTTATTATATTTTTATCTAAATCACCATCAGGAATGGAAGATATTCCTCAAGAGGTTAAATTATCTCTCGAACAATATTCAAAAGAATTAGGTTTTGAACAAATTTTAATAATTGATGCTCACAACTCTATGGGAGAAAAAATCGAAAAACAAGACATAAACAATTTTGTATATGTGGGGAGAAAATGTCTGGAAAAAATAACAGAATCAGAACAATTTCCATTCAAAGTTGGATATTCAAATAGTTTTCAAATAAAAGATCAAATAACCAAATCTCCTGATTTAGGAGACGGTCAATTCGGTTTACTAACTATTTCAATAAAAAATAAAGAATATGGTTTATGTTGGTGTGATTCTAACAACATGAAAAATGGAATAAGAGAAAAAATTATAGCCATGTTAAAAACTGAAGGATATAATATTATAGAAATTTGTACATCAGACTCACATTCAACATCAGGTAAAAGAAATACCAAAGGATATTATACTTTGGGAGATATAATAAATGAAACAAAAATAATAAACATATTTAGTCAACTAGTAAAACTATCTAGAGAATCAATTAATGATTCTATCTATGAGATACATAAATCAGAAAGCCAGGTAATGGTTATGGGAAATGATCAGTTTGATGACTATTCTATTGCTTTAGAAAAGTCTTTTAAGGTTACTAAAGTTTTTCTTGCAGTAACATTTGTCATTTATATTGCAATGTTACTTGTTACCTGAGTACAAAATTTATTTTTTAAATTTACCAATGAAAATTATAATGGATGGAGAGAGATTTGAACTCTCGATCACCTGTGTGTGAGACAGGTATCTTAACCACTAGACTACCCATCCAAAGATGATTTATTTATGGATACCTAATTTTATATTTTTTTCATTTATTTATAAATTTAACACTTGCATATCATCTTGACAATATAATAAAAAGATAGAATTCAAGTCCCTTCGCCATAATCATGGAGATATTTGTATTGATTCTCAGTCAAGTTATCGATTTTGATATCCATAGATTCTAATTTCAATCGTGCAATATTAAGATCTTGCTCTCTATCGATTTCATATATTTTATTTTCAAAAGAGCCTTTATTTTCTGCAAGGTGTAAAACAGAAAGAAACTGGTTGGCAAAACTCATATCCATAACTTCAGAAGGATGACCTTCAGCAGCAACCAAATTTACTAGTCTGCCTTCTCCGATTAGATTGATTTTATTACCATTTTTAAGAATAAATTGTTCTACGTTTTCATTTAGATTACGTGTAGAATTTGATAAACTCTCTAGATCATTTATTGATATTTCAACATTAAAATGACCTGCATTTGCAAGGATTGTACCGTTGTTCATTTTCTCAATATGAGAACCAGTTATTACATCTTTACAACCAGTAGATGTAATAAATATGTCACCTAAAGAAGATGCTTCTAGCATCGGTTTAACAATATATCCATCCATTTTTGCCTTTAACGCATTAATAGGATCCACTTCGGTTACAACAACAGATGAACCATGTCCACTACACCTAGATGCTATTCCTTTTCCTACATGCCCATAGCCAGCAACAACAACGGTTTTCCCTGCCATAAGAATATTAGTAGATCGTATAATCCCATCCAGAGCAGATTGTCCTGTTCCATATACGTTATCAAAATCATGTTTAGTCTCAGCATCATTCACTGCAATGATAGGATATTGTAGTTTATTGTTTCTTTCAAGGGCCCTTAAACGCATAACACCTGTTGTAGTTTCCTCTGTTCCTCCTATGACATTATCACCATATTTATCCATTGTTTTATGAAATTCGATTGTTAGATCGGCGCCATCATCAATAGTTATATGAGGTTTAAATTTTAAAACTGAATAAATATCTTCATAATATTCTTCATTATTAACGCCTCTACTTGCAAATACAGATAATCCATCATCTACCACTAACGAAGCAGCGATATCATCACTAGTACTTAAGGGATTGCACCCTGACCAAGCTATTTCCGCACCTGCAGAATGTAATGTTTTAATTAATACAGCTGTTTCTTTTGTGACATGTAAACAACCTCCAATAACCATATTTTCCAATGGTTTAGAATCTTGATATTTCTTTTGTAAAGATAGTAATACAGGCATATGAGATTCTGCCCATTCTATTTTTTTCTTACCATAAGAAGACAAAGACTTGTCTTTGATTCGATATTCCATAAGTAAAAAAAATATAGAGTCCATATATTACTCTAACATAATCTGAAAATCCAAAGAGAATTTTTTGAAAGAGATACTTCCAAGGTAGCTTATGACCTTATTGGAAAAAAACTAGTAAGATATGTGGATTTTTTTGGAAAATATTACAAACTAAGTGGAATAATAGTAGAAACTGAAGCTTATGGTTGCGATAATGATCCAGCAAGTCATGCATTTAAAAAAATGACTAATCGTAATAAAGTAATGTTTGGCGATGTAGGAAAGGTGTATGTTTATTTTATTTATGGGAATCACTATTGTTTTAACATAGTAGCAAAAAATAATGATTGTGTAGCAGGTGCTATTTTAATAAGATCTATCCAACCCCTGGAAGGAGTGAATTTGATGAGAATTTTTAGAAGAACAAACAATATATTGAATTTAACATCAGGTCCAGGAAAACTATCACAGGCTTTTAAAATATCGAAGAATCATAATAAAGTTGACATTACAGACAGTAAAAATAATTTTTTCTATTTGGAAGAAGGAGAAATATACAACCAAGAAAATAGAAATTTTAATGGATTCAAAGTCTTGGAGACAAGCAGGATTGGCATATCTAATGCATTAGAAAAAAAATGGAGATTCATTATGATGAATCCAAAGAATAGAAAAACAAATAGTTCGGATGAGTATATTCCCAATCTCTTTCTATCCAAAAGAGGTTAATTTTTAATTACAAATTAGATTAAAACCTTAAACAATTTTTTATAAATATTACAATTAAAATGTTTTAATAAATGCCACTCAGAGATTTCCTGGTACCCGAAGAACAAATTAAATTTATTTGTAAAAGAGACATAGAATATGCTAACAAGAAATATGAGTTGTTTATCACAAATAAAAGAATTTTATTATATAAAAAAAGGGGAATCTTAAATAAATCTGAGGATGTTATTTGTGAAAAGATAGAAAGGCTTGCAGGTTTAGAATACAAAGAAAAGGGAGGATTATTTAATCTAGCAAAAATATCTATCAAAGGAGGAATAAAAATAGATATCAAAGGTCCATCCAAAGAAGTAAAAAATATGTTTCAAATATTAGAGTGTTTAATAAATGTGAAATAAAAATTCGTTTCATAAGGTTATAATATGTCGGTATTTTTTTAGGAAAAGCCGTTAAAGGATCATTTGAATTATTTTGTGTATGTTTTTGTTTATAACACGTATCTACCTTGGTTGTTATTGTTCTATGAATTTTGGTTTTAATATAATTAATAACATTCAACAACAACAATAACAACAAATGTTAACAAATAAAACCCAAGAAGTTGAATCGAATTAAAAAGGAAAAAAGAACAAAAGGATTCAGATAAATTATAGTTAATTATACATCCAAAACAGTTAATTTCCCGTAGCGTCCAATATTCAAGCTATTATCTCCACGAAATGCCTGAGTATAACCGTTTTCTATCAAGATTTTATCACCTTCTTTTATCATCTTTATTTGATCATCCCACAATGATAACTTGATATTTCCGGTATTGTCCGCAATTATAGCATCAGCAACCTGGGCTGAACCCCCTGCTCTCAAATTTACTGTTCGGGGTTCTGTTATTTTTTCTACAGTGCCTTCAACCGTTACATGTCTCATATCATTTGTTAATTCACTAATATTCATACTCATCTTTTAGAATATGTTTTATTTTAATTAATATTAAATTTTCTCATTTCTTATAAAGATGTGAATTTACACCATAATAGATATAATAAGCAAAAGAAATAAAAATAATGATTATAATCCATTATTTCTAAACGAGGAGGAGTCGCGAAGCCAGGTCAAACGCGCAGGACTCAAGATTATAAAAAAGGGAAATCCCGTCCTTTAGGGGTTCGTGGGTTCGAATCCCACCTCCTCCACCATTAAAATTACATTGATTTATACTAAAATCAAAAAATTAAGAAATATTTCAATAAACTGCATATGATATTTTACAAACAATATTAAACAAATCATATGTTTTTAATTTCTCATGACAATCATTAAATGTTATAATAAAACATAATATGTTTCAAATTATAAATATTAGAAAATATTATACCAACAGTGACTGTTCATCCCTCAATACATATTATCAAACCTTTATCGTAAAGATGTAGAAGGTATATGGATGGATACAGAGAATATAAAAAATAAATCTAGTGATACCATTATTTGAATTCGTTATGAAATTACCAATTTAGAATATAAAAAAACGATATTTTTTAAATGGAATAGAGAGATCACCAATAGATTGCTATGGAAAAGTCCTCTGATTTAATATAACATATTAGCACCATCGTCCCTCTCTGATAACAATACCATGTTTTTAAAAAACAATGTGGAAAAATTTTACAATTATGGAATAAAAATATAAAATCAGGAAATATAACCGAATATAAATAATAAAAATTATATCTTTTTAATCATATATTATTTTTTAACTACATAAAAATCTAAGAATTTAAGATTATTTTTTCCAAGAGCTTTAGAAAGATAATATTCAATAACAGAATAAAAACCCGGGAATGATTCAATCAGTCCTATTATAGGACACAATATTAATGTTTGAATATGTAAAAGAATTCTTTTATAGAAACTCATCTTTGTATATCTAAGATTTAGGAATAAACCAATTTGATAAGACATTATCCAAATCAGGCTTGAAAATAATAATATCAAACCCAAACTACTATCGAAAATTTGAATGTCAGTTAACGGTTTAAAAACATCACCGGATGAATTTGAAATATGGTTCAATCTATCCATCCAAACGGAAATATCAAATCCCATATTATAGGTCCAATCAAAACGAATAAATGAAAAAATACTTGATATTTTTGGAATATTCACATATAATGTCAAACTAAGAGAAATTATACCAGAAATAAAAGATAAAAAGAAAGATGTACATCTATATATCAATCGTAATTTAAATAATTTAGAAAAATTTTCAATATTTTGTAAATTGCCTATAATCCATCTTCTTCTTTGCATAAAATGATCTTTTATATTAAGAGGTGGCTGTTCCAATAGGATGCCACCATGCCAACCCATCGATTTTTTTCCATATTTTTTATAAACTTCATATCCAAATCTCTGGTCTTCTGCTAAAATCGGACCAAATTCCCACCCAATTAAATCCTCAACATCGGATCGGACTAACAAATTACTTCCATGCATATGTATGGGAGGGGGATTATTCATATGAGTTACACATTCAAAACAACCAAAAGATCTAGGAGATTCTGCCAATGCAGTAATTCTATTTGCGACTTCAAATTTTAATGGATAGAAAATTGGGCCTTCTCCAGCAACCCCCCTTTTTTCACGAATGAATTTCAATAGTGAAAGTACAGTTTGACGAACAACATAACTTTCATCATCCATATGAAAAATCCAATAATCAGAGGAATGTTGATTATTTTTTCTTCTGTATTCTACGGCATACTGTAATGCCCTTGCTTTTTTAATTGCATTAGGTTTAAATTTTTTACTTACACATATAACCTTACATAATGAAGAATTTAATGTATTAATATCATTGTAATCCTCAGTTACGACAGATATCTCATATTTATAATATTTTATTCCATTACAAGAATCGATAATAGAATCTATTCCTCTTTTTACAACAGAAGTTTTTGTTGCAGAACGAGTGGTTATCTGGAAAATAATTTGAGGATCATTAGATACTCTTGTCAAATCCTTTTCAATAAATCTTTGACTATTTTTAACAAATCGATAAAATAAAATAATGGCTTTAGGTATAAAAAATATCCATAAAATAGTAGCAAATAAAATTGCAGGATTACTAATCAAACAATTGACTATAATATTCTCTTTTATAATAATTTAATCGTTAATTTAATTTATAACTTCAATCTTCTTTGTTGCATGATTAGTAAATCGTTTTTTAAGTTAAGGTTTTAATATTATATTGGAAAAGTATATAGTCATGATTTAATATGATTTGCTAAAAATATGGCATAGTTTTAACTGTTTTTCTAATAATGTAACAAAACAACTTTAATACCATCTAATTAATAATTTCTTTTTGCAATTACTATTAAAGTAAATTTCTAGAAAAAGCATATATAATAACTTTTATAAGTAATATAATAATGAATAATAATTTATGCTTCCTGAAGGCAAAATAGGGAACTCAAAGCCAATAGTTTGCGAATTTTGTAAAAGCGATTCTGTTATTTTTGATACTGTTTCATTTGAATATGTTTGTTCTTCTTGTGGATGTGTTTCAAATCAAGATCCTAATTCAGACTCTGCTGTAAATAATAGAAGTAATTCAGGATATACGGATAGAACAAGAACCGGCATGCCGGATTCTCTGGCTTCTCATAACAAAGGATTATCTACTCTTATTGGTATTGGGGATACAGATGCTAGAGGCAAGGCTTTGGAACCATCTCAAAAAAACAATATTCAAAGGTTAAGAACTTGGAATAATAGAGCTCAATTAAATGATTCGATTTCGAGAAATTTAGAAAAAGCTTTAAAACTATTAAATAACTACGGAGACAAATTATATTTAAGTCAAGCAGTGATTGAGGGAGCTGCCTACATATACAGAAAAGCAGCTATAAAAAAACTTGCCAAAGGCAGATCTACATTAGGATTGGTTGGGGCAGCACTATATGTGGCCTGTCGCGAAACTGCAACACCTAAAACTATAACTGATATAGCTAATACATGTAATATTAGTACAAAAGATATAATGTCTCATTATAAATTAATATTAAAAGAACTTTCTCTACAAATGCCTGTATTACATGGTCCAGATTATGTAACATTAATATGTAATAGATTACAAATGAGCGAAAAGACCAAAAGAGAATCTTTAAGGATATATTCCATGGTACAACAATGCAGAATATCAATTGGAAAAAATCCCCGAGCACTTGCAGGTTCAATAATTTATCTAGCTTCACAAAACTGCAATGAATTTTTAAGACAGGTCGAAATTTGCCAGGTTGCAGAAATTTCTACAGTATCACTAAGGAAAAGATGTAAAGAAATAAAATCAAGAATTGAAATTTAAAAAATATGTAGATTATTATAATTTACTAGCCATCAAATAACATGAATATACCTTGGAAATGATGAGCCATCATCATCTATTTCACTCATCTCTACTTGTGACATTTTTAAAAATGAAGATTTAAACTTTGGATACGGTTCTTTTGATGAAAAAATAGTAAGAACTTTGCTTTCATGGATCAATTTATAACCCATACACGGTTCATGCCCTCTAAAAAGAAATTTGCATCCTGTGTTTGCTAGCCATGTATTTGTTACGCCGATTCCAAAATATTTTCCTAGTCCCCGATTAGAAAAACTCCAAGGTTTATCAAAAGGTAGATCACGAGGGTCATTCCATAAAATTTCTTCTAATAATGGCTTATTATTCAAGATAGTAGATAAATGATACTTGTAATTTTTAAAAAAGTCAGTATTTTCAATGACAGGTAAACCACCATGGGTTAAAAGGGAAAATCCATTTATTTCACAAAATAGTGATAATGAATCGAAAAATGGTAAAATATAATAATCATAAAGAACATCTGTCGATTTTTCAAATTTATTCAAAAGTTCCGAATAAAAATCATAAGAAGAGAAAGGAAAATGATTATAAGATTCATGATTTCCTCTCAGCAGAAAAACATTATTTGGATATGAATTTTTTAGTTTGCATAGAAAAATCAAAACCTCTAGAGAATATTTACCTCTATCTATATAATCACCTAGAAAAAGTAATAGGTTTGATTCATTCTTTAAATAATTTGAAAAATCTATTCGCTCCATTATTTTTTCCAATGTATAAAAATCACCATGTATATCACCAACAATTACCAAATTTTCCGGAGGTTGAAAATTAACATAATTACCAGAGATCATACCTATATCTGAAAAAAAACCCTGGAATCGTTGATTTTCATGAATAGACATTGTTTTATTTATTATATTTATACAATCGTCAAAAGTGTAATCGAAAACAGAAAATAGATCAATCATAAAAAATAACAAACACTGCAATAAAATAAAGGTATACCGATTTTTGGTTTATTTATTTCAATACAACGGACACCAGTCAACAAAATAATTATCATGTTTTTTAATTGCACCAAAAACAGATGTTGGTGGATTCATCGACTTTATTAAAATATTTTTACCTTTTAAAATAATTTTATAATAAGTACTTTCGGATAATAAGATATCAGTATCGATAGAAGTTCCGTTTTTTAATATAATTAGATTATTGACTGGACTTTGTTTTATAAAATCTACAAATTTAAAATTGGAAATCAAATGGCTTATATTATTACCGTTTATTATATTTAAAACATTATTATAGTTATGATTCTTATTTTTATTTTTATTTTTCGATATCTCGGATAAAATTTTATTTATTGAATTTTTGAAATTTTCAAAATTATCTTTTTCTTCTTTAAATGAAGACTTGTTTTGCTCGCCATTAACTTCATACTCTGCAGCAAATTTTAGATAATCCAATTTATCATTTAATAAATTATTAGCAAGCAATTCAGGATATACAAAAAAGAACATTATCTTTTTTAAAATTGAATAGAAATTGCACTGAAAGTTATTTATTAAAATCAAATTATTAGATACAATCCAACAAAAAAGTGGTTTAAAGAGTATAGACAAAATCAATTCATTATGCAAATTCGAATCAAATTCAATGGTTATAAGTTGGTTACTATTAAAAAGTGTACTCAAAAAATCATCATTATTTTTTTGATATTTATTATATTTATTATATAATTTGTTTTTATTAATTACAAATTTACCTTGAGAAAATTTATTTATTTTGAACTCTTCGAATAAATTTAAATCATTTAATGAATCAAAAACAAAAAATAATCCATTAAATAAAGAAAAATAGTATTTTGAGCAATCAATTGATATTCCTCGAAGTTTACTAATACATAATTTTCTATAGTGATTTGAATTTTTAACTTCATGTCTTAATGTAACTACTCCATCGACAATTGAATCCAAGAGAGTCACATCGCATGATTCACTTAAAAAAATTAATTTTGCGCCTGCTCTTTCTCTCCATATTTGTAAAACTCTTTCATTATTTAATCTTGATTCTCTATCCATAAATGAAGCAATAGCATCCCAAGTATCAATTATTATTATTGGAGATTTTACATCCATTAATTGATTAGTAATTCTTTCAAATAGAGATTCAGGCTCGTCCAATCGTGCATCTTCAAATTTATATTCATATTTTGATCCATTTTTTGATGTAAATTTGTTGATCCAAGGATAAAAATATGAAAGTTGTTTGATTGAGAGCCTTGTGGATATATAAAAATAATTACTATCATGATTCAAATTATCCATTAATGTTAATGCAAAAGTTGTTTTACCTGTTCCAGGTGTCCCTTTAACAAGTAACGAATAAGAATCACTCTTAACAAATTTTAATAGTTCGCTAGGTAAATGTCCCACTGGGTTTTTTTTTATCGTTATTTTCTTTTTATTATTATCATAATTATCATAACTGTTATCATCATATTCCGAGTTATGATTAGCATTTTTGTCTTCTGTGGGATTGGGATTGATATCATACATTCTTTATAATATTTTTAAAAAAATATTCTATTAACAATTCTAAACTATCATACATAAAAAATGTATATTCATACACTTACCAAGGATTCATGCCTTTTTGAAATCGGATAGAATCTATTAAACCCTCAGCATAACCAACACTCAGTATAGCAAGTTCAAGCTGACCTTGTTTATAGAAATGCTCAGCATCAAAAAGATAATTTTCAGCATTTTCTAGAACAACAGAATACTCTTTTTCAGATAAATTTTTTTCATTTTTAATTAAAGTTGTTAAATTAGCTAATGCTTTTTTTGCATTTGGGATATACCTATTTAACATGCGGTTAGATAATCTATCAACTTTTATAGTATTATCAATAGGATCATCAAATATAATAGTTAAATTCTGAAGAGAATCAATTTCTGTAAAATGTAATTGACCCGGTATAATTATAGAATTAAACCCGCTTTTAAATTGATAGTTTAGTAAAGATTTTATCTTCCCACATATTATTTTTGAATTATCGGTTCCTATTTGAGAGGCTACAATTACAAAAGAATTTTCAGATAGATTTAATAATTTTAATTCATTTTCTCTTTCTAATAATAACTCAAAAACTTTTTTAGGAGGCAAAAAAAATGGTCCATTATTATTTAACTTTAAATCAGTGTTTCCATCATCATTATTATATTCAGTTAAAATTAAAGTATGCAAACCGAGGCATATATTGTTATATATAGTATCATACACAGTAATCGATGACATAGGATCTGACATCATAGTAACCATTTTTCCAAATTTATAATAATGTAATCCCGATTCACCTATCAATGATGTAATGCCAGATGATGAATGAATTACTTTGTAAGGGATTGATTGCTTGCTTGCTCTTACTACAAGTTCATTATATGTTGTCGCTACAAGTGGATCTCCATAAATTAATACACATATAGTTTTTTCTGATGAATTTTTCAATATTTCTCTTCCATCTTCTACAAACCATCTCTTAACAACTTTAATCTCAATTCTATTTTCTTGATTTGAATCTCTAGTTATATTTAAAAGAGTTTTAATTTTTGTAACAAATTCATCAGATAAAAATCCTGTAAACTTATCAATATAAGTTATATTACTATGCTTTAATAATTCAATAGAACCAATACTCAAAGAGTCATATTCATTTATTCCTATACCTATCAAATAAAGCATTTATTATCAAATATCGTATATTGTTATAATTTATTTATATATTTTTAAAATGACTTTTTAAGTTTAAGAAATAAAAAACAAATTAGTTATTTATTTTGTAAATTTTTATGCAACCGCACCATATGAAATAAAGTATTTTTATAAATTTCAATACCTGTTAAATACTCTTGAATATAAATTCGTTCATCCACTGTATGAGAGGAATGTGGATCCCCTGGACCATATGTAACCACTGGAATGTTAAGAACGTTACCCAAGATATTCATATCCCCTGTTCCTGTTTTTTTTAACAACAATGGCCTTTTTTTTCTATTGTCCAAAATGGATAATACCAATGATCTCACTAAAGGAGAAGAAGCATTTGCCTGAAAAGGTTCGGTTTTATCCTCTACATGATACTTTATTATAATATCATTTTTATCTTTTTTAATTTCGTTTATATTAATATCAATTAAATTCAAAATTTCATCACAAGATAGATGAGCAGGTATTCTAATATCAATTGTCATTCTACATTTTTGAGGAGTAACATTATGACTTGACCCTCCATCTACTTCAGTTACACTGTAACTCACAAGGTTTGCTTTATTTTTAGATTTATTCATATCATGGTTATCTAAAACTTTTTTTAGATTAGCCCATATGCTATAAATCTCTTCAATAGCATTCAAAGAAATCCAAGGTGCACTTGCATGTGCACTATTATTTACATCACATAATAAACGAATCTCTAAACGGCCTTTATAAGAAATAGTAATGTTATCAATCCCACTCGGCTCACCAAAAATTGCATAATGAGGGTTTAAATTTTTATCCTTTACAAGATTTTTTATACCTGTTGCATTACCTTCTTCATCTACCACTCCGGCAAAAATTATCGTTCCATTTTGTTTTGGAAAATCTGCGGCCCCTAATAACATAGCTATCAAAGGTGCCTTTGCATCGGAAGCTCCTCTACCAAACATATAATTACCATCTATTCGAACCGGAACAATACCAGGAACTGTATCCATATGACCACAAAGTAATATTACCGGATTTCCCGTACCCTTTACTGCAATAATGTTTCCTACGCTATCAATATTTGCTTGCTCAAATCCAAGATCCAAACAAACATCTTTTAAAAAATTAGCAAGTTTTGTTTCCGATCTTGAAGGTGAATAAATTTCCAATGAATTTTTTAATAACTCGATAGCAAAAGCAGAAGAGACCATATTTTTTTTAATTTTTTGAAATATTAACCATATAATCAACAATTAATGAGGGTATATCAATTCCAGTCACTCTTACTGTATTTTTAAATTCGGTAGTATTATTTACCTCATGAACCAATAAACCATGATTCTTACTTTCCATTAAATCTACACCAACTATATCACCTTTAAAAATTTTTGCCGCATTAAGACAAATATCTTCCAATTCCTTAGTAATAGGACATGTTTCTGCAAAGCCTCCTAGGGCCATATTTGTCTTCCATTCTTTGTTCCCGGAATATCTATATATAGCAGCTACTACCTCGTCGCCTACTACAATTGCCCTTATATCCCTAGGAGGCCTCTTGACAAACTCCTCAAAATAATTAATATGGTATATTGGGAACATGTGTTCTCGATCTTCTAAAACAGTTTTTGCGGCTTCTTCATCATTCAATAGGCCAATCAATCGCCCCCAGCTTCCTACAGTGGGTTTAATCACAACAGGATAACCCCACCGATTAATACCTTCAATAGCAGAAGAAGTAGAAAAAGAGCAAAAAGCATTGGGTGTAACAACTCCTTGTTTTTGGAGCTCCATATGAGAAAATAATTTGTTACCACACATAATAGAAGTATAAAGAGAATTTATCATTCGCGCTCCAAGTCCTTCCAAAGCAGCAGTAGAATGCATACTTTTAAAATAACTTACACATCGCTGTAAAATAACTTTATTTTTAAACTCTGTATTTTCATCATTCAAAAATAAAATCAGTTCTTTACAATTGAGTGTTTTTAAATCAATATCATTTTTTTTTGCAGTTTCAATTATAGATTTTTCTTCCCATCTTATACTATCAAAAAGAATAACAAGGGAAGAATTTTCTTCCCTGGAATTTATTGTCCCCAATCTTCTCCAACTACTTGTGCAGGCTTTATACTAAAATCATCACCCGTTTTTACTAATTCAAAACTCTCTCCACAATCAGGACAGGTAACGATTTCTCCTTGCATCGAGTCATTGGGTATTGGGATTTCTGCATCACATTCAATACAATTAACTTTTGACATTTTTTAATCCTTATTTGTTTTCATATTACCCTCATTAAGTATTTTTCTCTCCAATTTTTCATCTAAATATAATTCTAGAATATCACCCATACGTAATTCTTTTAATCCCTTTGCTAAAGATTCAGCATTTTCTTTTGATGCTCCTAATCCGAGTATAGATAAAAGATACGCAGAGCCGTTTTTACCAGATAATTCACCAAAGACAATTTTACGCCTGTTGCCTACTTGTTTTGGTTCAATTATTTCATAAGCAGAAGGATTCCGCAAAATAGCTGCAAGGTGGGTTCCCGCTTTGTGTTTATAGGAACTATCACCTACTAACGGTTTAGATTCATGGACAGGTATTTTAGTATAATCAGAAATAGTTTTTGACAAGTCCTTTAACATATGTAATCGAAAATCATTATTGGATTTATAAATAAGATTTAACGCAACGGCAGTTTCTGCCAATGTAGGAATGCCAGTTCGTTCACCAAGCCCGTCTATAGTAGTATGAATTTGATCTGCTCCGCCCTCACAACCGGATAATGCATTGGATAATGCTAAACCAACGTCATTATGACAATGAACATCTAAAGAAGTTTTTGAGTTATCTATATTATCATGAACTAATTTTACAATATTATACATACCACGAGGTCTCATAATTCCCACTGTATCAGGAATACTAATTCTTTCAATTCCACGATTATTTATTTCCTTACATAAATCCAATAGAAATTCAGGGTCTGTCCTACTCGCATCTTCCATGGTAAATCGAGATTTCAATCCATGAGATTTAATGTAATCAGCCACATCTAAAGCTCTAATTTTAGCTTCTTCTCTAGAAATTCGTAGTTTGGAAGACAAATGAATATCTGAGATACCAAGATAGGTAGCAACCCAAATTGCATCACAATCTATTGCTATATCAACATCCGATTTTATTGCACGTACATGTGCTACAATATCAGCCTTTAGTCCTTGTCTAAGAATTATTTTTGTAGCATCACGATGATCTAGAGAAACTATTGGACTTATTTCTATTTGGTCTACCCCAAATGAATCAAGCATCCATGCAATTTGAATTCGTTGCTTGTTAGAAAAAGAAACACCTGGATGCTGCTCTCCTTCTCGCAATGTAGAATCCAAAATTTTAATATTTTTTTTATCCTTTTCAGAATCGTTATACAAATGTGCAAAATAATTGGGATCGTCTGATTTTAGTGACATAACTTGATTAATAATACTGTTATCGGTTAATTTATAAATGTTATCGGTTAAAAATATAGGATTTCTTATGTAAAAATACAGTAATACATGAAATTCACCTGTAGTATATCACACAAAAAATTTAGGTAATTGAGGCATGGTCATAATTCAAATTATCTTTTGATACATGTCATAACAGCTTAAAGCTAACCCCTGGGATATAATTTTGACAAACACTGTCCCAAAGATTATCTCTTGATAGATTAAAGGAATCCATCCTTTTTAACATTCTGTATATGATAGGTTGCATACCGTGGCCTATTGCACCAAGAAA
>JBDUES010000209.1:0-2972 GCA_040297625.1 Candidatus Nitrosocosmicus sp.
TAATTATGAAATTCGTTATCTGATGATTAAGTTGTTATAAAAATAAAACGAGTTCTTAATGGCGTTGGCCCAATCTTGGACTGATTTTATTTAACAATAACGAAAAATCGAGTTATGCAACAAAGCAAATAAAAACACAAAATCAACAGCAGCAGCAATACCAATATATGGCACATACCAATATACATCTTGAAGAATTAATCTAAAACAAACGTTTAATAACATTAGATCATTACAATTTAAAATATTTTTTGGAGGGGTTGTCTAGACTGGTTAGGATACCTGCCTTACACGCAGGTGGTCATGGGTTCAAATCCCATCCCCTCCACTCCACTTCACTCCACTCATGGGTTTGTACATAATGCTTTTATTTTAAAAAAACACGATTCTGATATAGCAGGATTATGGTAAAAGAAAATAAGATACTAGATAATGAATTCCAGCAACATTATGAAAATAATGAGAATCAGGATAATCCTGAAAATGTCATACATTTGTAAAGAAAAATTGAATTTATTACTCAATTTCTGAAACCTCATATTTCAAAAATATTATATAAAGTTTTACAAATCAATCCAGTCAATATAAAAATAATATGCGATTATCTTATTGCAGAGCAAAATGAAATTAACATAAAGGAATCAACTCAGGAAACAAAGATTAAGAAAGTTGTTCATTTATTAAGATATTTTTGTCATAAAAAACATTTTCTGAAATGACAAAGGAGGACATATTGGATTATATTAATAGCCTCAGAAAACCTTCTTCATTAGATCCTACCCATAAAAGCATAGGAACATGGAATGCAAGACTGATGCTATTTCTGAAATTCTTTAGAGGGCTCTACAATCATAATGAACCAGACTTGAGAAAAAGAGAAACACCCGCTTGTATGAACGGTATAAACAATTTCCAAGAAAGGAAAAATCATCATACAAACCAGATGAGATGTGGATTGGAGAAGAACACACGCTATATTCTTGAAGTATTGTCATTATTCAAGAGATAGATGCTACATCTATGGCCTGTGATACATCATCCAGACCACATGAACTTTTAAACCTAAAGGTCAAAGGATATAAAATTAAGATTTCGTCGTACAGTATACATTATGCAGAAGTTACAGTGGATGGAATTGGAGGATTTGGTTTATCTTTATTCCTTTTTATTGAATCATTATGAATTATCGGAACTTAAAACTATAGTCATATGTTCATCTTCCGCAATATTTGGATTAATTTTATCTTTTTTTATTTTAAATGAAAAAATAGGAATAATGCAATTAATTGCAACAACATTGGTCATTTTAGGACTATTATGTAAACAAAGATGAATTGAACTAATTAAAAAAATAAAACAAGATTAATTATTTTTATTTTTTTATACAAATTGAATATTTTAGATGAAATACCTTCTTTAATTATAATTATATGATACACATACTACATTAATGTTCTGGATGTTCTTGTATTTCTTCCTCTTTGGGTTGTTCTGATCCATGTTTGTCTGTTACTGCCCTATCACCTTTTCCATCAGCTTTTTCCTCCACAGTTTTTTCATGGTTATCTTTATCTTTTTTACTATCTTCTGCCATATTAAATATAGATAAAAGAATTATATTAATATAGTGTGCAATTATTAGATCTCTTGCATAATTAGAAACAATCTACACTACCTATCACGGATGTTGTATCGTTTTCTAATGATAGTTCATTATTCTATAGTTTATCAGTCCTGATACTATGTCTGATATCTTGTTGTATTTTCTTAGTCTGTTTCTAAATACATCATTCATTATCCTGTATTTTTTCAATCTGCAAATGGCATGCTCTATCACCCCTATTTTTTTTAGAATGGCTTTTGTTGTATTCTTTTTCTTCTTGAGATAATTCCTGATCTCTTTTCTTTTTATATAGTAGAATGGATTTTTGTTCTGGAAAATCTTTTTCTACTCCCATATATCCAAGATCAAATATATTTACCACAACCTCTTTTGGAGTTACAGGATGATTCTCTTTATAAACGTCATAGTCAAGTTTAGGTCTTTTCCTATGATTTGCTTTATGAATTATAAAACCGGGGTTGTTAACCACAAGTTGATTCGTTACAGCAGTGTGTCTTTTTTTCTTTCCTAAAGAATAGTACATCTTACATTTTCTCTTGTCCTTATTTGGTCTTGGTATCTACTGCTGTTCTGTACAATCTATAAAGACTATAAAACCGGGAAAATATTTCTCTACCTCTTCAGGAGTTTGAAACCTCTTTGTTATGTTGTATATTTTTTGAGGCATTGGCAAGCATTGTCTTATCAAGATTTCAATCTTTTGTATATTTCTGCAACAGATGTTACTCTGATCAAGGTCAAATAGAAAGCCAGCAAGAGTATAGGTTATGTAAAGACGATAGTAAACAAGAAGCATTAAAAATCGGTTTTTGACATCTAACTTGAAAGGTCTGCCTATAGCACCAACGGTTCTTTTTCTATTTTTTCTTTTGGATAAACGCTGTATCTCATGATTGTCATATCTTTTTACTATCTCTTTATTGTAAATGTCATCGAACTCTTCTACTGAGTCCGGTATATGATTTGAAAAGCAACGGTTTTTTGATAACCTATCATAGGAAAGCTTTGAAAAGACAAACAATTGATGAACTAATGGTCATAAAGCTATTTAGAAGTAATTATGCAAGATCTAAAATAGTAAATAAGAAACTAATGACTATAATAATCTCACTGCATATAAAATAAATGTTTTAGCACAAAATTTAAAAAAGATTAGTTCATTAACCGAATCTGCTCAAACATTAATATTTTTAGTTTTAAACAATAAATTAGATCTCTTGTATAATTAGAACAATCTAGACTATTCTTTCTGGATTCTAGGTGGATTCCTAGTTCTGATGATTTAATATTCTATAGTTTATCAAGCCTGCAACTATGTCTGATGCCTTGTTATATTTTCTCAATTTGT
>JBDUES010000210.1:0-14010 GCA_040297625.1 Candidatus Nitrosocosmicus sp.
TATTATCCCAAATTTACCGATTTAAAATCATCCATTGCTAGATATTATAGGACAAGACGCTTTAATCTGGATATAGTAAAGTATCTGTTAAGGAAATCAGATTAGCGAATTTATGTTAGGCAGTATAGATATGGAAAAAATGATGATGGCGGAAAACCAGTAAAAATATCATATTTTTTTGATAAGAACATCTATTTTAAATCTTCAATAAAAATTAACACATAAATTATTTATATTTTTTGTTACTGCGACATTATTCAAATTAATTATAACTCATATAAAACATTTTGTTAATGTCTATGAACAATTCGAATAATCTTTCAAAAAAGAACATAACTTATCTTATAATAGCAGTATTTTCAATTGGAACTATTGTTGGAATAGATCAAATTACAAATGCGACTGCCCTCAAAAATGCGACTGCCCTCAATGCAGATAACCTTAATAATGTTTTTAATTGCATAACCCAAAAAGTAAACAAAAGTGCAAAGTTTACACTTGCAGATGCATTTGTATGTTATGACAATATATTAAAGGGATCTCTAAAATATGCAAATCAGCCCTTTCAAAATCCCGATTTAAGCCATTTAAACAATAGTAAACCCTTTTCAACTGATACTACAACTACTAAAGATAGTGGAACCAAATCTAATTCAAAAACACCACATAATACTCCAGTAAATCTACATGTAGTAAAAGCACTCAAAGATGATAAAGTAACTAGTTCAAAAGCATCAAAGCCGCCTCATGGTATAGATGTATTTTTAAAATTATCTGAAATATCTCATGGTGATAGTGGAACCAAATCTGCTGCATGGAAGTCACACCATGGTGATAGCGGAACCAAATCTGGAACCAAAACAACAAAACTAAATGGAAATCATGTTACTCAGGATGTATCAAATCCGCACCATGGCGATAAAAATGTAATTATGCCTAGTAATGTGGATGTTAAGTCGAAAATAAAGAGCCTATCTCCAACAAAACCTAGTCTAAATTCATTTGATCCCATTCTTCCTGTTTCCAATTCACAAACTCCTTCAAAACATACAATCAGTAGCTCTTTTAATTCGACACAAGGTTTCAAATCTTTTAGTTTACCATTCACAGCTCTGGCACCAAAATAAAATCTTTCAAAAAGAAAATAGTCAATATCGAAAACAAAGAAAATCCTTATTTTTTTTCAATTGAAATATTAATCTATATCAAATAAAATTCGTTTCTTTATAATAAATAAATAAATAAATAAACGATATCTTTAATTTTTTTGGGGAATTATTATTATCTTATTATCGTGGTATATAATTTCTATAATTTTGTTTGTACCTATCTTTGATAAGGAAAATTGTGCCAATAGATAAAGAAACTAATCCTGTGGTAAATGAAATCAACCCACCAATTAACCCTATAAAACTACTCATATCTAATTCACCATTATCTTTAAGAAATGGTAAAATTCCAAAGAAAATATGTAATGATGTATTGTTTATTGATTTATCCGTGTTTATAATTGTCATTTTATATTCACCAGTTGTATTTGGCTTTATTGTCGAAAAATATGTTTTTTGAAACGTAGAGTTTGAGACTACATTGTCTTCAGGTCCAACCACAATTTCTTTAAATTTTATTTGATCGTTGTTAGTAGACCTTATAGTAAATGTAAGCAATTTATTGATGGAGTTGATATAAATACTCGAATTGTAGGAATGAAGAGAGGGCAGCATTATCTGATTTGTAGAAAAATTGTGATTATTTGCTATAAATAATCCACTAAACGTAATACCCCATATAAAAAAAATAATTATGGAAGATAACAACAAGATGCCACTCAATATCAATATTTTATATCCTCTTTGCATTTTACATTGTTTATTAACTGAAATTATTAAATATAGTTCCAATTTTTTTATATATCTTCTTGTATATAAAAATAGAAAGCAAATATGAAAATGGATTTGAAATCTATGTATGATCACATATTAAATCTTGATAATAATATTCGTTTTATAGGTTTTATTGACGCCATGGGAAAACTAGTTTATGGAGGGATGAGGCCTGGAATTATTTCATTAAATAGCGAAACTGAATCAATCAATCTTTATTTGGAATATGCACTAATAAATAAAATTCATTCTGATTTTGATACGATGTTGGGTAAAGTAATATATTCTGTAACGGTTCGGGAGAAAATTAAAATATTGACCTTTCCACTAGAAAAATATATTATTAGGATATCCCTTGAAAGACAAACCGATCATGAAAAAATTGTAAATTTAATTTTAGAATATTTAATGATAATGGATTTAATAAACTAATCGTTATTTTTTTTCATACGTTCTTCGTAGGTTTGAATTATATTGCTTATAACAGTTATTTCATCATTGCAGCTTTTTTTAAATTCTTCAAAATTTCCTTTTTCTTTTAAAATATTTGTCCAGATACTCAATTTATCCAAAAACTCTATATTAGATTGTAATAATGATACTATCTCTTCTTTATTATTTTCTCCTGCAAAAAATTTTAAAAGATTAATATGAAAATAAAGCCTGTTTAATCTTATATCGGCAAAAATTTTCTATAGGTATTTATTCTTTCATCATCAGATGAAGTTTCTATGTTTATATTTATATCTGGAAGTTTGTAATTCAATTATTTAGGGTTCGATGTACAAAAAATTAAACTTTTAATCAAGTTTTTTAATTAACTCTTCATCCATTAATGAAATTGTTATCTTGATGACAAAGGATGACATTATAATGGAGAAATAATTAATTGCAAAATTCATTAAATAAATATTAACATATTTAAAATTAAATATGTTTTATTTTATTTTATTTTATTTTATTTTCTATTTTGTTTATGACATTCCTTATTCCCAAATCCACTATATAATTTCCTAATCGAGGGCCTCTATCAGCATTAATCAAAATTCTGTAAAATAATTTGAAAAAATCCTTTGGTTCAAGGTTGTTTTCTTTGGATTGTAGAAATATTATAGTTTGAATTTTTTGATTCAATTCCTCAATATCAATATGAACATTGGTGTTTTCAAGCTCATTTGCAATTATTTTTAATTGTAGTAATACATCAATTATTGCTTTTTTCTGTATGTTTTCTAATTGTATACGTGTTCCATTTTCATCATCAGCATGAGCAGTCATATCATCATCGTAAACTTCTTTGAATTCCTCAGCCCATTCCATGGCCAATTGTATTTTATTAGTTAATTCAGGGGTTTCCTCCTTAACTAAACCATATTTTTTTAGCCTTTCATATATTTTTTCTATCGGGTTGCTGACCTTTTGATCAATAAACAACTCTGATTGTTGAATTAATATCCTATAGGGTATGTGAATTTGCGGCACATTGGAAGGATTTAAATTATTGGCATATTTATATATACCTTTTATCTTTATTGCTTTACTTTTGTTTTTTTCTTTAGTTTTATCAAAATATAAATCCTCATACATATCATATTCATCCATAAGAATAGGGATATCATCAATACCGATATGTCTAGTTCCAGCTATTCTCTTGTAAAGTAATAATAAAAGGGATTCAGGTGTTCCATATTGAAGCCACATTTGAGGAGTCAATACGTTACCTGCTGATTTGCTAATTTTTTTACCTCCTTTATCTAAAAACATTTCATATTTTATATGTAAAGGGTGATGAAATCTTAATATTTCACTAGCAATCCAATCATTAATTCTTACTGAATCCATTATATCTTTACCGAATGCTTCAAATCTTATATCAAAAGCATGCCATCTGGCAGCAAATTCCACTTTCCATGCTAATTTTCCACCACCGTTTTTGATTTTTACTTCTCCCTGATAACCACATCCTTTAATCTGTTTTTTATTTATAGTATTTCCACTACACGAATAACTTATAGTTTTTTCATCAGGAAAATATTCTATGGCATTTGCAACATATAGTCTACCGCATTGTTGACAGATGGGGAAAAAAGGAAGAAACGTCATATATTTTTGTTGACCCGTTGATTCAGATATTTTATCACCTATAATCTTACTATTAATTAAAATTTTATGAACTTGATTGAATAATGTTCCATTTTTATATACATCTGTTCCACTTTTGAATTTATATTTTACACCAACTTTATCCAGACCCTCTAATAATAAACTGCTCATATGCATACCATATGACTCGTGACAATCGCCAAATGGATCTGGAATTGAAGAAACAGGTTTACATAAATATTCATTTAACCATTCTGGGAGTCCAACTGGAACTTTTCTAAGCCCATCTAAATCATCAGAAAATGCTATTAATTCTGATTTATACCCCATATTTTGTAGAGCAAGAGAAATTCCAAATGCTCTTACAGCATCACCCATACTTCCAATATGGGGAATTCCTGAAGCCCCTAATCCACTTTCTACATTGATCATTTCAGTAGACCTGTCGAGTTTTTTCTCTCTTTCTATGATAGTAAAAGCTACCTTATCTATCCACGTTCCTTTACCAATTGTTATTTCTTCCATAGAGTCATCCATGATGCTATATTGCTTTTGTTACATATGGTCCATTAATAACATATCCAAATTTTTTATAGTATTCTCTAGTGCCTATTGCACTAATAACGGATAATTTTTTTAAATTATATTCTTGTTTACAAATTTTCTCTGCTTCTTTAAGTAAATTTTGACCTAAACCTTTATGTTGATAAATAAATCCAATTCTTTTTAAAAGATTATTGTTTTCTTTATTTTTATCTTTGTGAATATTATTTTCTGTTGATTTGAATCCAATTTTTACAAGAGGTCCATAAACATGTAATTCTCTAACAACACCACATAGTATTTTTTTTGTTATTGAATCAACAATTTCTCCCTCATCACTCAATTCATTTCTTTGAGGATTTGACATAATTCTTAATCTTAAAAATCCAAATAGAATACTACTATCTTTGGATTCAAAAGACAAGAAAATTTCCTTTCCATCTGATGAAAAATAATCCATTCTACATAGTTTTATTTCCTCTGGGGAAAACTCTTTTTCAATGTCCTTTAAACCTATTTCACGACATCTAATGCACTTGCATTTTATACCTTGTTTATCTAATTCTTTTAAAACTAATTGTCTTAAATTACCTATTTTTGGACCTGATATTATATCGTTTGTTTCTATTTCCCTCTGGATTCTCATAATTCGTGTCCAAGGGGGAATTATTTTTTTTATTTCAACTAGAATTTTTACTAAATCATCTGTTGAGTAACTGTTATATTTATTTTCTTGATATAGTTTGTATAGACCTGTATTTTTAATTACAAGTGTGGGATAAATTTTCAACATATCCGGCCTTAATCTTTCATCATCAAATAGTTTTTTAAAATCATCTATATCTTGATTTAATGACGATTTGGGTAAACCAGGCATCATATGAGCTGCAATTTTATAACCACAATTTTTTGCTAAATAAAATGCCTCATATACATCATTTAGTGTGTGACCTCGATTAACCGTCTTGAATACTTCATCGTTTAAAGATTGGACACCTATTTCAATTCTAGTGGTTCCTAATTCTAACATAGTATCAATATGTTCTTTTTTACAGTAATCCGGCTTTGTTTCTATAGTCAGTCCTACACACCTAATATGGGATATTTCATTATTTTTTTTTGCTTTTTCTAAATTCTCACTAAAATCAAAATTTATTATTGATTCATTATCATCAAATTCTAATTTTAAATCATCTTTGTCCATTGATTGTATATTAAATAAATTAAAAGCATCATAGCATTTTTTAACAAAATCTTTTTGATACTGTATTGGGTAAAAAGGGAATGTACCTCCCACAATAACGAGCTCTGCTTTATCAACACTATGGCCCCTCTCAATTAATTGAAGAATTTTTGACCAAACTTGTCTGAATGGATCATAGTTTACATGTTGTGCTATTTTGGTAGCTGGTTCTGTACCAATATAACTTAATGGAGTATTAACCTCGATTCCACCTGGACAATAAATACATTTTCCGTGAGGACATTCAAATGGCATTGGCATTACTGTAATAACTGCAATACCGGAAGAGGTTTTAGATGGTTTTAGTTTTAACAGTTTTTTGTAATAGTTATCTTCAGGTAAAAGCTTTAAAATATCCACATTTTTTGGAATTTTTGATAATTTATACTTTGAAGATTTATTTTTGATAATCTTGAATATCTCCCCTTTGTTTGGAGTACTATTAATAATATCTAAAGATAATATATCATTAGCAATTTCTTCACATGCTTTTAGATATGAGATATCATTGTTTGATTTTTGAATGTTTTTCACAAATGAATTTAATAAAACATCTGATGGGTGTATTATATCTTTATCTTTAAACAACTATTAAATAAATTAAAACTTTTATGAATTAAAGTGTTATGAAAAAAATTATTTTTACATAAGAATGAAAAGTATTGTTGTTAAAATTCAAATTTATTGATAAACATTCTAAAATAAATCATTATCTGGTTTCATCTTTTTTTATATTTATCTGGTGTAATATCCAAAAGTAATAAGGAAAAAATTTGTCTATTGAATTTTTTTTGTTTTTATACTTTATTGGAAAAGGTACGTTTTGGCTCGATTCTTTTCATAAATTAAATCATATGTATATATGTATTAAATTATAAAATAACTGAATCTTTATAGAGTAAATTAAAATATCGATAGATAAAAATTTAGTTTTTAAATTATTTATTATGCAATCATTATTTTATACATTCGAATTAGTATTAGTTTATCTCAGTGATAGTAATAAATACCCAAAATATAGTATTAAATCTTTAACAAATTATTATCCTTTTTAATAAATGTATTTCCATTACCATTTGATTTTATTTTTCCTATTATTTGACATTTCAGATTATCTTTATTGATAATATTTATAATATTTTCAACCTCGCCATTTGATACGATAATACAGAACCCAATTCCCATGTTGAATGTTTTATACATTTCGATTATGTCTATTTTTCCGTCAATCATTATCTGTTTGAATATACCTTTTATTTGTGGAAGATTTTCTAGAATATAATCTACCCTAGAATTTAATCTTTTTAACTTTGTGAAAGCACCCCCTGTAATATGAGATAATCCATGTATTACAGTGGTATCAAATTCATCGATTAATTTTAATATTGTTTTTGAATAAATAGCTGTAGGTTTAAGAAGTTCCTTTCCGATACTTGTGTCTAAATATTCCGGTATATCATTAATCAAATATTTCTCTAAAAGTACTTTTCTTGCGAGAGTGTAACCATTAGAGTGTAACCCGGAGCTATTAATTCCTATAATCAAATCACCCGCTTTTATTTTATTACCCAGAATTATTTTTTTTTTATCATTTATAATTCCAAAAATCATTCCAGCTAAATCAAAATTATAATCCATTCCTTTACCTGTTATTATATCAGGTAATATTGCTGTTTCACCACCTACAATAGCCATATTTGACAATTTTGCACCTTTGACAAGACCTTTTGTTATTTCCGTTAAAAGTACATCATTTGTTTTTTGTAATGCGATATAAGATAAATAACCTAATGGTTTTGATCCAACACAGATTATGTCATTTACATTCATAGCAATACAATCAATACCTATGGTGTCATACTTTTCCATTAATTGTGCTATTAATATTTTTGTTCCAACTCCATCTGTATGGAGCGCCATAACTTTGTCACCTATTTCGATTAAACCTGCATAGTGTCCAAATCCTGATATCACTTTTCCAAAATCAAGATACTGATGAGTTTTTTCTATATTTTTTCCGATTTGATTTTGTATTTTCTTGATTTTTTCTATATCTATCCCAACATCTTTATACTTTGTAGTTTTTTCTTCTGATGGCAATATAATATTCTTTTAAAAAGAGAATTTATAAATTTTAATAAATACTATTTTTTAATACTAATTATTAGTAATATAATATATAGTTTATATTTATTGGATTGTTTTGGATTTTCTATTGATTACATTTGTATATTCACAGCCCATGGGGCCACAATATCTTCCAACATAAACAGCCTTTGGTCTATAAAGGGCAGGCTTTGGAGCTGCCTCTGCAAATTTTTCTTCGATTACATGTGCATTCCAACCTGCTATTCTTGAGATTGCAAAAATAGGTGTATTTAGATCTATGGGGATCCCTAAACTATAATATAGCGACGCGCTATATAGATCAACATTTGGATATATCAGCATTTTTCTACTTTCTAACATAATCTTTTTTGTTACTCGTTCAACTTTTTCAGTCATTTCATACCATTTCGTATTTTTTTCTTTTGATATGGCTCTTGATAACGTGGCAAGTACTTCAGATCTGGGGTCCGTTGTCCGATATACTGCATGCCCCATTCCCATAACTCTGCCACCACTTTCTATTCTATTTTTAATCCACGTTTCAACATTATTAATATCACTTATTTCAAGTAACATTTTCATGACTTGGATGTTGGCTCCTCCATGTAGTTCTCCTGATAATGCACCGAGGGCGCCACCAACACATGCATAAATACTAGCTCTTGTGGATGCTATTTCCCTTGCTGCAAATGTTGATGCATTAAAACTATGTTCAGCATGTAAGACCAAACTAATATCAAATATTTTTGAAACTTCATGTTTAGGATGCTCTCCTTTCAACATGAATAAGAAATTATGAGCATGATAATTATCAATTAATGGCTCGATGACCTCCATACCATTTCTGACTCTTTCCCATGCAGCAACAATTGTGGGAATTTTGGCAATAAGCGAAATAGCTCTTGCTAAATTAGATTCTTTTCCATCATCGGCCCTATTAATATCATAATCAGCTAATTCCAAAACAGATGATTGTAAAATATCCATAGGATGAGCAGTAATGGGTTTATTTTTCATATTTTTTATTATAGATTCTGGAATTTTTCTTAGATCTATTAATTTATTGTTAAATTCATTTAATTCATCTTTAAGAGGTAAATCGCCAAATAGTAAAAGATAGGCAGTTTCTTCATAAGTTGAATGATTAGCTAAATCAAGAATATCATATCCTCTGTAAATTAGTTTGCCATTTTCACCATCAATCGAGCAAATTTTTGTGTCGGCGACTTCGATATTTCTTAAACCGATATTCCGAGTATCCATCGAATATATTTTTAATATCCAGTTTCGATATTAAAGCGATTCTATCGCCAGAAATATTTATCAGGAGCTAAATTATTTAATAAGGAATTAATTTATAACAAATTTAATATTTCAAATCTTAACTAATACCTTATTAGATGGATAATTTTACTTTAATTAATGATTCTATCAATACTTTTATTAAAAATCACTTTAAGGTAGAAAATACTAAAGGCGCTATTTTAGGGCTATCTGGAGGAATAGATTCTACCGTAGTTGCTTATGCTGCTACAAAGGCACTTGGAAATGAAAAAGTATTAGGATTGTTATTACCTGATAAAGAAATTACTCCCCAACAGGATATAGACGATGCAATAAAAGTTTGTTCTATTTTAAAAATAGACTATAAAATAATTTATGTCAACGATATTATAAATGAATTTTTAGATATACTAGAAAAAACAGACAGTAAATTAGTTAAAGGTAATTTGATATCAAGAGTTAGAATGTGTATTCTTTATTATTACGCTAATTTATTAAATAGGATGGTTCTTGGGACATCAAATAAAACAGAGATTGCAATAGGTTATTTTACAAAATATGGTGATGGGGCATCTGATTTAACCCCAATAGGAGATCTTTATAAAACACAAGTTAAAGAGTTTGCCAGGTTTCTAAATATTCCAAATCAAATAATCCATAAAAAAAGTAGTGCTAGATTATGGATAGACCAACATACAGAAGACGAAGTGGGACTTTCATTTGATGATTTGGACGCTATTTTGATGTTTATTAATAAACATCAGAAGGCTATCATAGATTCATCATTATTAAAAAAAACATTTCCATTTATTCCGGAAGAGAAAATTAATCACGTGTTATATTTAATAAACAAGAATAAACATAAAACCTCGATTTGTGCAAAGTGTAGTTTCGAATAATTTAATTTAAAAGGTAATTTATTGCTTATATAAAATTGTAATTGAAAACATATCACTTTTAAATAGGTTATAATTTTCCTCTTATTATGGTCCTTGGAAAAGATGTACGTCTGAACAGAATATTAAAAAATGGAAAAATGTTATGTATTCCAATGGATCACGGAATTAGTAGTGGACCATTAGAGGGTATAAAGGATATCAATAATTTTATTTATGATACTGAAAGTTCGGGTTTAACTTGTATTCTTGTAAATAAAGGAATAATCAAGGTATTACCAAGGCCTGTAAACATTGGTTTAATCGCACATATGTCTGGTAGTACATCCCTTGGTCCTGATCCTAACAAAAAAGTTCTTTTGGGTTCAGTTAAAGAAGCAATTAGATTGGGTGCTGACGCTGTTTCATTACACATCAATATTGGTTCAAATGAGGAGCCCATGATGTTATATACATTAGGATTAATTGCTGATGAATGTAATGAATGGAGTGTTCCATTAATTGCAATGATGTATCCTAGGGGAGAAAATATTAAAAATCCAAATGATTCTTCAATTATCTCCCACACTGCTAGAATAGGGGCAGAAGCAGGAGCTGATATAGTAAAAACTATCTACACTGGGAATATCGATACCTTTAGAGAAGTTGTAAAAAGTTGTCCGGTTCCAATAGTTATAGCAGGGGGGCCCAAATCAAAAACTGATAATGATGTATTGGAAATGTGTTATGGTGCAATACAATCTGGTGCTATAGGTGTTACTTTTGGGAGAAAAATATTTGAACATCCAAATCCAAAGAAAATAATAAATGCCCTTTATGAAATTATAATTGAAAATAAAAAATATGATGAGGTGCTAGAAAAATTTGAAAGAAAATAAAAGAAATAAAAAAATAATTTTAAAACCAATATTAAAAAAATCAGCAGGTTCATCTAAAGAATCCACTATCAAATTTATTGATATGGTCAAAGATAAAATAGATTTATTATATATTGATCCATCCGAAAATATTGGCTATAATCAAAAGGATCTTCCTTTTAAAATAATTTTTCCATCAGAAAAAGCAGACTATGTAGTTTTGAATAACATTGAAGAAATAGAACACATTTCTTTTAAAGACTCTAATATAGTCAATGGAAAAGAATTTAATTCAAATTCTAAAGAACAAGATAAACATAAACCTACAATAAAAAAACAGTTTGGAATCTATAAGAAAGTAAATAGCAATAAAGATATTGAAGAAATAAAAACAATATCTGAAAAGGGAGCTAATTTTGTAATAATAGATGTGGATGACTGGAAAATAATTCCATTGGAAAACGTCATAGCTATGCTTCAAAGAACAAATACAGAAATTTTTGCATTAGCAAAATCTGTTGAAGAAGTAGAAACATTATTCACTGTTTTAGAATTAGGTGTTGATGGCATAATTTTCGAGACTGAAGATGAAGACGAAATAATAAAAATAAAAAATATTATTCGAAATATTTTTTTTAATATTACTCCTGCAAAAATACTAGAAATTAAAGATATTGGTATCGGTGAAAGAGTTTGTATAGATACTGTTTCAATGTTAACTGAAGGCGAAGGTATGTTGATTGGAAACAAATCGAATTTTTTGTTTCTTGTACATAATGAATCTATTGGCTCTTCATTTACTTCCCCTAGACCATTTAGAGTAAACGCAGGAGCTGTCCATTGTTATACAATTATTCCTGATGGAACAACAAAATACTTATCAGAATTAGAATCTGGAAGTCAGATTTTAATAGTAAATCCAAAAGGGTTTACAAGAGTTGTTTCAGTAGGTCGCTCAAAAATAGAAACAAGGCCTCTTCGATTATTCAAAGCAATCTGCGAAAATGAAATAGGAACAATAATTGTTCAAAATGCAGAAACCATAAGATTTTTGGATAAAAATGAAAAAGTTTTGCCTGTTACCCATGCTAAAATAGGGGATGAGATATTGGCTTTCTCAAAAAAACCTTCAGGAAGGCATTTTGGGATGGAAATTTCAGATGAATACATTCTTGAAAAATGAAAACCCTGTATTTTCGTATTGTTATTTTTTTTTAATCAATATGTTTATATTTTTAGAGTATTGAGATTATCGTCCTAATTTAAAAAACTAAATTAATGCTGATTAGGCCAGAATCAATTTATGATAAAATCATCTTGGGAAATTGTGAAAAAATATTAAAAAATTTTCCTTCTAACAGTATTCAGCTAACAATTACATCTCCACCATATGGAAATGCAATTGATTATGATTTACATGTTTCAAAGAAAAATGTGGACTATTATAGAGGTATTACTAAAGTCAGTTTGGATGAGTACCTTGATAATTTAGTTTCTATATTTAATGAACAGGTTTACAGGGTTACTAAAGAGGGTGGGTATTGCTGTATTGTTATTGCAAATGAGGTTGTAAATGGAACACTTATTCCTTTACCTCATTTACTATTATCAAAATTGGTCGCCCCCGAAGGCAACTGGAATTTACATGAAGAGATAATATGGCATAAAGTAACTGGTGGTACAAATAGATATGGTTCTTTTATTATAAATCCATATCCAAAATATTATAGAGCAAATATTATGCATGAATTTATTTTAGTATTACGGAAAGGGGATGTAAAGTCAGGAAGGAATCAAAAAAGAGAAATTCTTCCTGCAACCCATGAAGAATGGACCAAAGAAATTGCTAATTCAGTATGGCATATGGCTCCAGTACCACCAAGATATATCAATCATCCATGTCCTTTTCCTGAAGAAATTCCTTACCGATTAATGAAATTGTATTCGTATCATGGTGATATAATTTTGGATCCATTTAATGGAAGCGGTCAAACTACCAAAGTTGCTTATAATCTGGATAGACATTTTTTAGGAATTGACATAAAACAAGAATATGTTGATCTTGCTAAAAGTAGATTATCAAACGAACCCCTCCATATTAGGCCGGAGGCATTAATAGCGAACTGGAAGAAAATTGCTTCTCATGTTATTTAACTGAGGCTTGGTCATAATTCAAATATATTTTTAATACATGTTATAACAGCTTAAAGCTAACCCTTGAGATATGATTTTGACTAAAACTGTCCCAAAGATTAACTCTTGATAGAATAAAGGAATCCACCCTTTTTAACATTCTGTATCTGATAGGTTGTATACCATGGCCCAGTTTACTGCCAAGGAAACGTGGTAGACCGTATGTATATTCTCCGACAGTAATTTTAAGATGTTTTATTGCGAGAACATGGTTTAGACTCGATTCTAACAATGGATTGCATACTTTTCTTAACATGGATTGTCAGTATAACCGTAAACTAGCAGTAGCTTGTGGTCTGATAACAATACCTAGCAGTAGACGTACATTTGATAGGCTATTGAAGACTATTTCTATAGATGTAAAAGGCAGGATATCGACAATGGGATGCCTGTTTGTTGTAGAAGATATGATAGACCCTTCTATAACAGCAACAGATAGTACTCTGATAAAAGCAAAAGGTAGTGTATGGCATAAATCATCCATGGAGAAAGGAGTAGTACCTCATTCGGGCATTGATACAGGTGCAAGGTGGTGGGGCTATAGCCATACAAATGGATGGATATTTGGATATAAACTACATCTAACATCCACAACAGGAGAGCTTGTAGTACCATTGACAGCAGACGTAACTACTGCTAATATTCCAGACAATAAGATGTATGTTCCTTTAACTTCTTCATCTTTGGTATTCTCTTTACCATCTTTATGTTATATGGTAGCTGACCCAGGATACGATGCTAAGAAACTGTACGAGTACAGCAAAAAGGTATTGGGAATAGATCTAGTTTGTCCTGTTGAACGATACGAAAATACTCCCAAAGAACGGCTTGATCTTGTATGCTTTTATGAATCGGCATTGGGTCAACAGGCTATCTACAATCAGAGAGGAATATCGATA
>JBDUES010000211.1:0-2949 GCA_040297625.1 Candidatus Nitrosocosmicus sp.
CAGTAAGTCAAGTTTGTATGGTGTCAAAGCATTTCTACAAAAAAAATCTATCAAAATGTGAGCACAATATCACTGTAATTTCCTTATGCTATACATACAATCTCATTAAGAGATGGATCTAATAGAAAGACTTGACGAATTTATGTTAGACCGTATAATAAAGATCTTGATAGTAAATTAGTACTTTGTTGCATGATTCAGTAAATCGTTTTTTATTTGTTAACGTTTTAGTATTGTATTTGCAAAATAAATAATCATAATTTCATACGATTTCATAAAAAAATAGCATAGTTTTAACTGTTTCGATTCATGCAATACAGTATACTTGAAGTAATGTAAGACAAGCTAAAGATGAATGATAGTAAAACAAACACAACTATACTGTCTAACATAAATTCGTAAAGTCAGTCAGTCTATTAGATCCTGCTCTTTAATAAGATTTTAGATCTATTAAAATGATATTACCAATGATATTGTGCTCACATACTGATAGATATTTGTAGAAATGCTTTGATACATCACAAACTGGACATATAGCTAAATATGAACAGTATGAATTATGTTAGTTAGTATATCTTCTAAAGAATGTATTTTAGAGAACCTGTGCAATTGGTATAATAGACGATCCGAAATTGAACTCAAATTTATGTAAAATCGCTTGACAATTTGTTTGAGCATTATATCAGATACATGATATATAATAAAATTTTATCTAAAGGTAACATCATAATCATGTAGTTCCTAAGTTATAACTCATCTCCCAGAAAAGGTATTCATATTTGCATGCAGAAGCAAAATGCTCTTTCATCAATTCTTTATATTTTTCATCTTCACTTTTACTTAATATATTTAAAATCTGTTTTATTTCTTCTACCTGTTTACATGACTCAGCTGAAGAATAGAATTGTACCCAATTTCTATAAATCTCATTCTCAATTGGAAATTTTGATAATAATTGAGCAATTTCCAGATATGTCCAAGGGCAAGGTGCCATGGCCGACACGAGCTCACCAAAAGTACCATTGGATGATATATCCATAAGATATGAATTATACTCCAATGTAATTTTACATGGAGAAACATTTTGTTTAGTATCAGTATCAATAGAATTACTTGATAATTTATCAAGCATCTGTCTTTGCATTTTCATTTCAAAATCAACTGTACTTACATACAAACTTTCTAACCAATCCTTCATCAGGTTATCGGTTGTTTTTTGTTTTGCAGATTTAACAAGTTTTGCAAACTCTGGGAGGAAATAATGATCCTGTTTTAGATAAAACAAAAATTTATTTAATGGCAATACACCTTTAGAAAGTTCTATTACGAATTTATGATTTAATATTTTCTGCCATTTTTCAATAGAGTATTGTTTCATTTCATCTGCAAATGTTATTGCCATATTATTTTCATTGTTTTTCAATTAGCAAAGTATAGGGGTTTAACAATATATTATCCTAAACTATAATATTGGTTACCATTTTAGAATATACCTTAAAGTTTTGCGATTACAAATCAGTTAAACTACAATACGGGTTAGAGGACTAAAATTACATAATAATTATAAAATGAAAGCGCGATTTGATTAAAAGATAAATGTTTAATCTAATCTTGACTTTCATATGACTCATAATAGTAAATCGGATTTGATTGAGGACCTACAGAGAAACCTGTCTAACATTGTAGACACCATTATTTATCATCCATATATCTACGCATTAGAAAAAAAGCAGATAAGTAAGGACAAATTGGAAATATTTGTCTGTGAACAATTTCACATAATTGCAAATGATAAAAGAAACTTTGCTTTTATGATATCAAAGACATCAAATAATACCGCTAGCAAACTTTTTATCGATTGTCTGAATGCGGAATTGAACGCTCTTGAAAATCTAATGGTCTTTGCAGAAGCATTGGATATCAATAAAATAAAGATGGAGTCATATGAACCACTATCAGGATGCCAGGCTTATACAAATTATCTCACAAAACTCGCAGTATATGGATCAGATGTTGAAATTCTTGCTTCTCTTCTAATTGATCTTCCGATTTGGGGAAATAATTGTGGCAAAATGAGTTATATACTGCAAAAGAATTATGGTTTTGCTAAAAAATCCTGTATGTTTTTTGGATAACTTTGCTTCGAATTTACCGGAAGAGTTTATCAACAAATCCAAAGAATTGATAATATCATCTATTGATATTCCACTGAATGAAAAAAGAATACGTATAGCTACAAAGCTTATCATTGACTATGAACTAACTTTTTGGGATACGATTTACAAACACTCAATTATTAAATAATAAACAGATTTACAAAGAATTTATGTAAACAGGGTACTGTTGCTAAATGATACTATGTTGCTATCCATTTTGCATTAGGTATATTTGAAATACGAATTTTTTTCTAATTACTTTTTATTTGATTTTAATATATTCTAAAATTCTTAGTCTAAATAAATAGATGTAAATACATCCGATGCATCCGCGCCTCCAATCAAAATACTATACCAAATAGCATAATTAAACAACAATTATTTTTGATCTAACGATCTTTTAATAAATGCTTATAGCTAGGTTAATCTATTATCATCTTATATTCCTTGACACTTACCAAAGAATCCTTTGAAAAGATCTATAGATCTGAAGAGAATGTAAAGACAAAGGAAATGATGTTACTTGTTCTCAACTTTGTATATCACAGTATGATAGCTGCCCAAGTAGCCCGAGACCTTCATAGAAATAGAACCTGGGCCTGCGTATGGCTAAAAAGATATGATAAAGAAGGTTTAGAAGGGTTAAAGAATAAACCAAGAACAGGTAGACCATCAGAGTTATCTGAAGAAGTTATTTGCAGGATAAAAACAATATTAAAGGAAAGCAATCAGGGATGGACCACAAAGCAGGTTAAAGAGATAATAATAGAGAAAAGCGGAATAAAATACCATT
>JBDUES010000212.1:0-9283 GCA_040297625.1 Candidatus Nitrosocosmicus sp.
AGCACCAGTACCGGAAGAGGATAATAATACAATATCACTTTCTGTTTGGAACAGTTTTTGAGTTTTTTCAATAATTGATTTGTAAAGTGTTCTAAAATCATCACTCCTATGATTTATGATTGGAGCCAACATTGCATTCATAACCCTATTTGGAACATTGGTGGGTCCAGGTAACATTACTAAATATTCCATAGCAACTTTCAAGTAAACAGCACACTTGACCGTTATTTATAAGTAATTCAAAAACAATAATATTCATAAATAAAGAAGAAAAAATATTGCAAGATAGCAGCAGCAGCAGCAGAAGAAGAAGAAGAAGAATCAAACTATTCAAGTTATTAAACAAACAAGAAGAAGAAGAAGAAGAAGAAAAAAGAATAGAAAATAAATTAATAGTATTATTTAGACCTGAAAATACCTTCTATCTAACAAATTTTTGGGGCGAAGGAATAACAATAATATCTGAGGAAAATATTCAAACAAAACTTGTAGTTCCAAAACTAGAATATACAAGAGCTATCAACACATCAAAAGAATGTGATGTCATATCATCAGATAGAGGAATAACAATAATCAATACATTGATGAATTTAATTAAAGAAGGTGATATAGTTTTTTCTGATAGTAACGATTTTGATATTATAAATAAAATTCAAAAAAAAATAGGAAATAAGAATGTGGTTATTGATAGCAAGTTATTATATAGTTTGAGAGAAATAAAAGATACTGAAGAAATCAACAATATAAAAATTGCTTCAAAAACAATTGACAAATTATTTGAAATTGCATTAAAAGAAATAAAGGAAAACATGATAACAGAAGAGCAAATTCAATCTATTTTAGTTTATGAAGCAATGAAACTGGGTGCAAGATTTCCATCATACCCTTACACATCTAATCCATTGATTGTTGCTAGTGGACCCAATGGGTCATTTCCACATGCAGAAACATCAAATAAAAAAATCAAATCAGGTGAACTAATAGTAATAGATCTAACTTTAAGTTTTAACCACTATGTTTCGGACGCCACTAGAACATTCGGTTTGGGTAATATAACAAAAGAAATGAAGGAAGTTTATGAAACAGTAAAAATATCCCAAGAAAACGGCATAGAATATATTAAGAAAACCAGCGATTTTTCCGATATTGATGCTTGTTGTAGAAACACCATAACAAACAAACAATGGGGAGAGTATTTTATTCACTCAACAGGGCATGGAATTGGTCTGGAAGTTCATGAACCTCCATGGATAAGACCAAATTTTAAGAATAAAATTAAAGAAAACATGACAATAACTATCGAGCCAGGAATATACATTGAAAACAAACTGGGAGTAAGGATTGAAGATAGTTTATTAATTACGAAAAAAGGAAATAGAGATGATGAATTTGATTCGATAAATTTTCATTCATTCAGTAAAGAACTTTTTGTTCTATAGCAGAATAAGAACGAACAAACAAACAAACATTAAAATCGAAAATAATGGTTTATAAATAAATAAATAAAGTATATTTACTTATCATATTATAATAAAGAATGTATTAATGGGGATGAGGTATGTCTAGCTGCTCCAGTCTGAGTTTTCACAATGATGACCTCGCGACGAACCGACCCATAATCACCATTTTGCTATCGTCATAGTTTTTTCCTTCTTATTCTTTATATCAATTTATTAAATTATAAGTATAATAAATTCAAATGATAAAATTACAGTATGGAAGAACTTGTTTATGATTATCCATTATACAGACCTCCTTCTGAAGCAAATTCTTTAATTTTTCAGATAACTTTAGGATGTTCATTCAACAAATGTTCATTTTGTAATATGTATAGAACAAAAGAGTATTCAGAAAGACCAATTGAAGAAATAAAAAAAGAAATAGAGATGATGTCACAATTTCAGCCTGATACAACCAGAATTTTTTTAGCAGATGGCGATGCATTGAACGTAGCAACAGAAAATATAATTGAAATTTTAAATTGCATAAAGTCCAACTTTAAAAACCTAGAAAGGATCTCATGTTATTCCATGCCAAAAAATCTATTGCAGAAAACTGATGAAGAACTAGTATCTTTAAAAAAAGCGGGTTTGGATATGGTTTATCTGGGTATAGAAAGTGGCAACGATATCATACTAAAAAAAGTAACAAAAGGGGCAACAAGTGAGATGATTATAAATAGTTGCAAAAAAGCAAAGAAAAATGGCTTTATTCTTTCGTGCATGATAATACTAGGTATTGGTGGAAAAAAATACTCCAATTACCATGCCAACGACACCTCAAATATAATTAACAAAATCGAACCAAATTATCTAGGTGCACTAACTCTCTATATGGAACCCAATATAGAGAAAGAATTTTATTTCAAATTCAATGAACCTTTTCAACCTTTAGAAGATTTAGAGATATTAAATGAAATGGAAACATTAGTATCAAATATGGATGTTAAAGAACAAGTTATTTTTAGAGCAAATCATGCTTCTAATGTCTACTCTATAGGTGGCACTCTGCCTCAAGACAAATACAAAATATTGGAAAAAATAAAATATTTAAAAGAACATCCGGAAATACTAAAACCAAAGGTTTTAAGGAGATTTTGATTATAATTATTTATTTATTTATTATACAGATAAGATTAGAGGGAAAGCACAATAAATCATGTTGTTGCTGGTATTGCTGCTGACAAGTTTAAGTTTAAAAAAATAAAAAGATTATTTATTTCCTCCAGTGAATGATTTGAATAGATTTTTTATCATATCAAGAGGACCGCCTGATTTATGGGTAGTAGAATTATTTTGTGCTGAAGTAGTTTTGTATGTGTTAGAAACTGGAGCATTGTGATTTGCAGCTAATGATGATGAACTAGTATTTCCTGTTGTTGCAGATGTCATTGTTTTTGCTGCATTTGATGTATTTGTTGATGTTTTTGCGGGATTTGTTGATGCAGATGCAGATGTTTTATTATCTATCTTTGGTGTGATCATTGTTTGATTTGATTGAGCATATGAGCTACTAATGGTTCCCATCATAACGGAGATGATGCCTACAAAAGCAATCATTACTAATGCATATTTATTAAAATTCATTAAAGGGTACTAGTACAAGGTTATTCTTAAAATTTACATATAAATTTTTTACATATATACAATAAATATGTATAAAAAATAGGTAAAATACATTAAAAAAAACAATATAATTGAAAAAATATCAGATTTTTCCCATAATATGTGCTTTGTTGTATAACTATGAATTTCGTTACTTCATGATAAAATGGACAACATATTATGAATGGTACAGATATTCCATCAAACTAAATCGAATTGAATACATCCAAAAAATACGGAAAGTTGAGTTATACCACAAAGCAATACATATATAAAATAATAATATTTTAATGAAGTTTAACTACTCCAGGATTAAAAAATTGAATAATTATACTCAGTATATAGAGGGCAAGTAAAAATACACCTATACGAATTCCTATAGATTGTCTAAATAAAGGAATCAAAGCTATTAGAGTTATTGAGGTAGCCAAAATCATTTGAAACGATAGTATTGTACTATTTGCAATTATTGTAAAGAACCCGCCATGATACATTGCTGCAAATATTGCTATACCAAGCAATAGAGAATTGTTAAGTATTTTAGAACCTAGAACATTTGCTATGGCAATTGATGCGCCTGCAGCTCCTTTTCTTGCCAAAATCACCATCGAAATTTTTTCTGGCATTTCCCCTGCAATTGGACTGATAATTACAGCTAAAACGACTGTAGAAACTCCAATATCAAATGAAAAAGATTGCAAAGAAGTAATAAATGGATTAGCACCTATTACAATCCCTACAGTACCAATGACAAAAGCCAGAATAGCTTTTATCATTTCGGATTTATTAACTTCTACATGATGTTCAAAAGATGAATCGGTGGGTGGGGCGGTATTGAAAGATGAAGGGGGAACAATAGTATTATCTACAAAAGTAGAAGCAGAAGCATTATCAACCCTTCGATTTGTTTTTTTCTCTTTTTTCATCTCCATAAAAGCAGCTAATATATATCCAACAAATATACCAAAGAAAATAAAACCATCTATATAGTTATAACCATTAATTAATAAAATAGCACTTAGTATTGCTGAAACTAAAAGAAAGATTTTATCTAATTTAAATGAACTGACATCTAATTTTTTTAATGGAGATTTTGAAAGCCTCGTGGTAGCGACTAGAAGCATTAATGCCAATCCAAGTGTCATCATTAAAATATTACTTCCAAGCCCAGAACCAATAGCAACGTCATAAAGACCAAGAGATGACGCATAGATCACGATAGCAATTTCTGGAAGAGTAGTTGCAATGCTTAATAATGTTCTTCCAACAAATTTCGCCCCAAATTTAATAGAAAGATGTTCAGATCCGTACGATAAAATCCAGCTTGAAAAACTTAACTCTCCAAGCCAAAGTAACATAGTTAAAAGATTTACAGTATTCAAAAACTAGTAAGTCTGAATTTGTTTAAAATATAAATTTATAATTGATATTTTATAACAATTTATATGGATATCTTTTTTAAAATAATAATAAAAAAGAAAATAAGAGATATGTTTTTTTTACAAATAAAGAGACAATTTGACCTCATCGATATATTTTGTTAGCAGCAATGAAAATAAATTTCTAGAGATTGAAAAGATTTTGGAAAAGGAGAAGGAAAAGAGCATAAAAATCCTCTTTTCTAAGACTATAATTAAAGAGATCCAATCAGAATCAATAATAGAAGTTGCAGAAGATAAAGCTAAAAAGGCATTTGACATTGTTAAGAAACCAGTTATTGTAGAAGATGATGGACTATTTATAGAAGATTTAAATGAGTTTCCAGGAGTATATTCATCTTTTGTATTTAAAACGATTGGAAATAAAGGAATATTGGATTTACTCAAGGATAATGAAAATAGAAGGGCTTATTTTTTATCGATTTTTTCTTTTTTTGATGGAAAACTTATTGAAACATTTAGTGGTGAAACGACAGGTTACATAACCACAAAGATTTTTCCAGAAGGCTGGGGATTTGATCCCATTTTCAAACCTGAAAATGAAAATGAAACATATGGTCAGATAAATATTTTGAAGAAAAATGAAATATCACATAGATCAAAAGCGCTAAAAAAACTATTGGAGTGGTATAATAAAAAAAATCAATATCATAACCATAACGATATATAAACACAACAAAAAAAAAGAAGAAAGTGAAAGTGAGAGATAAATAATAATAATATTAATATTAATTCATAAGGTATAATTTTCAATCCATCTAGAGGTATGACGATTAGTATTTTGCAGTACAACTATTCTAGAAATCACACTTTCATCCATTGTTGAATACCCTGGGAGATATTTTTTAATCCCTTCAGAAAAGTTTCTTACTTCGTCCATATCGAGCATATTATCTTCTTCCAATCTGTTGATAGACATTCCAATATGCATATATGACTTTAATTCAATAAAATGAGGAGAGCCTTTTTCTATCAAATTAGCAAATTCTTGATAATACTTTTCATTATCATTAAAATTACGTATTAAAGTCATGCGTAAAACAGTTCTTGTTTTTGCAGTTGAAACAAATTCCAAGCTTTTTAACCATCTTTCCCAAGCATCTTTATGTCTTGGACCGTTTATCTTGTAAAACATATTCCTGTTAGAAGCATTGGTAGACAAGTAAATTTGAGTTGGCAGTGCATTTTCTTCCTGAAGCCTGTATAACATATCTGGTTCCTGACCATTAGTCACCAAGAAAATAGATTTGGTTGCTTTTAATGTATTTATATATTTTATGAGCTCTGGTAATTTTGGATACATCGTGGGTTCTCCGGAAAGAGAAATAGCATAGTGTTCTGGAAAAAGAGATTCATCTAATTTTGTAATATTGATATTCTTTTTACCATAAAATCCAACCACCAGCTTTCGCCTTTCTTCTAAAAGACTATGAATAATTGTTTCTGGACCATCGACAAGGTGAGAAGGCATTTCCAGTGTATCATAAAATTCAGTGGGTCTCCAACAATAAACACATCTATTTTCACAGTTCATTGCACAGGGGGTCATCTCCATGCATCGATGTGTAGAAATTCCATAAAACTTATGTTTATAACAAGTAGCTTCATCAGAAAAAGATTTTTTAGTCCAGTGACACAGCTCTACTGCCGAATGATTAGAAACACCGTATTTAGCTTTGTTTAATTTTTGTTTTATAGATGGAGTGATTTGAATTAAATTATCATCAGAATAATTATGAGAATATACTTCACCTGAACAGCTCATTTTATATTTGAGGTCAAATACAAATATAAGTTTTAAAAATAAAATATTTTAAAAAATATATATAAAATCTGCGATTGTGAGACATGACAGTAATTTTTATTTATTCAACATGTCAATTTGTTTTATTTATTTTGCCTACCCCCAATAAATCAATTCTAATTGGATTAAGGGTAAAATCATCATCTTTTACGTTCAATATTTCTTTAGATTTTGATGATTGTATATAAGGTATATTTTTTCCATCCAAATCCCTACATTCCATTATTTTTTTAAAACTACGGTCTAATTAAATAATGTTCTAAAATCTATCAAGTTAACAGATCAAAAGTAAAGTAAAGTAAAGTAAATAGACATAACCCTTTGAAACTTAAACTTTAAAACAAATATATATTAATAATAAATATCTACTTTTGAATCGTGGCCTTCGTAGTATAGCCTGGTTAGTATAGGCGGCTGTGGACGTCATTGAAAACTTTCAGTGACGATTGAAACCGCTCGAGGAGGGTTCAAATCCCTCCGAAGGCCCCTTTATAACTTATTAGTATAATAAAGAAGTTTAGTATGCCTATTTGATGGCAATCTTGCTGAAATATTAAAACTGTACAGAATCATAGATTCTTTCTTTTTTTCCATCCTTTTGTGTATTTTAGATTGTAATTCACAATATTTTTTTATTAGTTTTTAGAGTATCCAAGTTATAATTTTATTAAATTTATCAAAAAAGATATAAAAACATCTTATTTTATCTTTTAACAAAAAAAAGAATTAGAAATAACAATACAAAACATTTACGCAATCATCTAATGAAGAAGGCTTATTTAATCATACAATTCAATAGTATTCTACAAGATCTTCGAAATGTAAAAGGGTTTATAAAATATCTAACTTTTTTATTATTAACTATAATTCTCACTATATAATTGAAAGAAATCGAGGAAAAAATTATGGAGATTTTTGAATACGTCTGTCATTATAACCAAGATACAATACCCAAAAGCAGTCAAGTCGAATGCGAAAACAACAAGGCAGTAAGAAAAAAGCAATTACTATACAAATAGCATTAAAAAATCATCTAATTAACAAGACCTATAAAATTCTTTACAACTAACCAATAAATATGACGAAGTATAATATTCTATGAATTAAAATAAATAAAAGCCATAATCCATCATCAACATCTCAATTACCGTATTCATTAATAAAAACACAAAGTAAGATAAAAAATTCATTAGATTTATTGAGAGCCAATTTAATTGAACACTATACTAATATTTTAAAAACAATTGTTTATCTTAATTCAGTTTCACAAACAAATGGAACAATAGTAGAATCCATCTCTAGTTTAACTAATCATATTATTATAAGGTCTTCCGAGGTAACTGATAACGAAGATATAACAACAGGAAAAACAACAACAACAATAAATGAAGATAGTAACACCCAACCCAACAACAGCAACAGCAACAACAACAGCAATAACCAACAAAGCATAATAGCTGTAATGAATTATCTCAAATTCACAGGTTTTATTGACTATTATATAGATAATATGAAAAAAGATAAAATTACAATTACCATATCGCCTGTGATTTCAGCATTTTTACTACAATATTATTTTGAAATTTCAAATGTATTGGATAGTTCTATTACTGGTGGACCTTCGCTGTTAAAAGATCCTAAACATAAGGAAGATGAAAAAATTTTACTATTACAAAAATTATTTGTAACGTCATCGATGGTAAGTTCCGGGGCTTCAGGCGCTGCACAATCTACATCCATAGAATATTAATCCAATACTCAATATTGTAAACCAAAACTTTAAGAAAAAAAATAATTCCAACGGCTTTAGGATTTAATCCTATAAACTTTCGCTGACAATCTTAGGATTTTTTAATATACTTTATCCTTGCCCCATATGAGTAATAATTTGGTAATTGGGTTCTCAAGAACTATTTGGTTCAGTGTTTATTACGGGATTACGCATCACAATGAAATATTGTTTACGGTTAAAAGTGAAATTTGGTGTATTAATAGTCGTCAAATAGTCGTCAAATAGTCGTCAAATAGCCGTCAAATAGCCGTCAAATAGCCGTCAAATGAAAGCTGAAGGCTAATATGAGCACAATTCCATAAAATAATAAATGAAATATTTAATATATTTAACAATTATAATAATATCAAAATAGATAAATGGGTGGCAAAACTTCGCTTTCGGTAAAAGTAAAAGTAATAAGAGAATGGATTCAAGGAGTTTTTCGCGATAAAATAGCACTTAATAGTGATATTGCTGCAGGAACTGTTACAAATATAATTCAGCAAACCAAAATTAATAGTACCGATATAGTCATAATAAGAGAGATATCTTTACAGATAAAAAAAAGAAAATCTTGATTGGAAATATTTTGATCTAACAGTTAGATTAAAAAAAGTATTGAATAGAATGGAACTAACAGAAGAAAAGATGGAATCGTTCATTGAAGAGATAAATATTCATTGTTTTAAAAATGGAAAAAACAAAAAAGAATTTTCATCTAAAATAGATGAAGTATCAGATTTAGCAAATAATATTGGCATTTATATATAATATTCCTTCACATATTAATCAAAAGATAAAAGAATTAGTTGAAGTTGAGAAAGAGATAGCAGAAAGACAAAGACAAATTAAACAACAGATTAAGAATATAATATAACAATAAATGATTTAAAGGAGTATCGACTAAGCAGACATCTTTTAGATAAAATAAATGAGGCTTGGTCATAATTCAAATCTATTTTCAATTGTTATAACAGCTTAAAGCTAACCCTTGAGATATGATTTTGATTAACACTGTTCCAAAGATTAGCTCTGGATAGATTAAAGGAATCCATCCTTTTTAACATTCTTTATCTTATAGGTTGTATACCATGGCCCAGTTTACCACGAAAACGTGGTAGACCGTATGTATACTCTCCAACCGTAATTTTGAGATGCTTTA
>JBDUES010000213.1:0-14428 GCA_040297625.1 Candidatus Nitrosocosmicus sp.
CTTGATAGAGCATACAGTTCTAAATCAGTAAAACAGGCGATAATAAAATTAGGATATGTACCTCATATACCATATAAAAGAAAAAGAGGAGAGAAAAAAGTAGACCACGAGAAAATATCCATAAAAAGATATCCTGCCAGAAGGTGGGTTGTAGAGAGAACTAATTCATGATGGCATAATAGATTGAGAAAACTGTTCATCCGATATGAAAAGAAAGTTGAAAACTATCTTGGGTTATTACAGTTCTCCTGTTGTATAATTATCTATAGAAAAATAATTTTGGGATAGGCTCTTAGATAATAAAATTATCCTTGTAGATTGAATTTAATTTGGTTGATAAATATTGTATCTATAATACAATTTACCAGAATGCTTTTTTGTGGATTGGATTCAGATTATGAGACTACCGAAACTATAGAAACTATAGCAAATTATCAGTGTTGATATCCAATAACCATCATTTTTACTACAATCCCCCGATTAATCTGAAATAATTTATTTAATTTTTTTAAAAAAAATGATATTTTTATTTTTATTCATTATTTTACGAAAGAATTTTTTTATGTTTAAATAATCAACATATAATTTATAATTATGAGCGACAAGGAAACAGGAAGTGAAATAATTATCGATGACACCAATGGAACACAAAGTGAAGTAAGTGAAGATGAAATCCTCGAAGCAGAAAGAGAAGAAATTAAAGATGAAACCCATGAATTAGTAGATAGCGAGCAGGAAGAACAGGAAGAACCAGAAGAGATAGAAGAGGAATAAATATATTTAAATTAATTAATTTTACGAATAAACATAAATTATATTTGATATTTTTTCACTATAATTAATTAGAATTCTTTATTCTTTATTTTCCTGTTTTTCTTTTCTTTCAACGAATCTGAAATATGGAATCTATTAAACCAATACAATGCTCCTGCCATGATTATAAAATCAGTAATATAAAATAAATCCCATTTCCATATAGTCGACGATCCTCTAATAAAATCATCAACGTACCCATTGTCTGCTATTGCATTAGTTAACAATGATAATGATGAAAGCACCCATGGTATAGAATGCTGATAATCACGATATAGATTTACAAGTATTATTACTGATGGGATTATTAGACTTAAATCTAAAATTGGGTATAATATGGTAATTATTAAATTTGTTATTCCAAATCCTTTCTTAATCCAATCTTTATCAACATTGTTTATAAATAGACTATGTAATGAAGAATGAATTAAATTTATAATTACAAAGCTAATTACAATAATTAACAAAATTGATATTGTTTTAGATATTTTTTTTATATGGATCATTCTCATCACAGATATCAGATGTAAAGAAAGGAATACATATCCGCTTAACCAAAATACATCGGATATAGAAATTTGATTTTGTTCAGCAATTCCATTAACAAAATATAAATAAAATAAATTTAAATCTGCACAAAACCATAGTATGATACCAAGAGTCAAAAATAAGTAAGATTTACCGTGACTTCCAATCAGTCCATGTCTATAAATAGCAATTATACCTAAACTAGTAGCAAATGCTGCCGAAATATTTAATGCAATAACAATAATGGAATGTCGATCATGGTCATTTGACAATATTATTATTAAACTAGTAATTATTATACTAAAAAATAGAGTGACAATAAGATACTTGAGTGTTTTTTTATATATGGAGTCATTAGTTGGATTTATATCATTCATTACTGTTTTGTTATCAACATTTAATCCGCGATATATTCTATTAACGTTTATGAAAATTTTTACAAAAAGATTTTATCTATTTTAAAAAATCGTGTATATTTTCTCAATTAACTTTGCAATAAATACAAATACAAAAAATTGATTAGTTTATTTATAAACAATCAAAAACATAGATATATCAAAGTTATCCAAATGAATAATAGTATTTAATAAATCTGCAATTATGAAAATTTACAAAATCAATAATATCACAAACGATATCGTTTTTAGTCTTTTCCTAACCGTTCTTATTTCTTCCGAATAGATTAAGAGAAAATAGCCCCAAAATAGTTAATCGGTAATTTATTCCTAAAAGATCTATTTACATAACTTTTTAATTTTTCAATGTTATGTGAAGTAATGTTATCTATTCCACAATGTAAATATTTAATAATCGATATTATTAAAATTTATCGCTTTTAGTATTTATCAAGTTAACTCGAACATTTTTATCTCATTACATTGTAAATCTATTATTAACTTTGATTTTTCACCGTTTTATTTCTATTTTAGAAACAATTTCCATATACGTATATAGCTAGGCTAATAAGCAAATCCAAATAACTGCAATGTGTATACTCTATAAAAAATAGTAAATTAAAAGAATATTGCGAATCAGGTAATTAAAAAATATCGTAAAGTTCCAATTATACAAAATGTGTATTAGAACGTATCATTAATAGATCATTTCATGGCGGGACGTATTTAGATTAACGAGGACAAAACCAGAGATAACAATAAATCAAATAACATTTCATCCAGAATTTATTCTAAATTTGTAAATACTATTATGTATAATCAAATAATGTCTTTTGATATGGCAATTTTTTTTTATCCATTTTAGAGAGATTAGAAATTTTTATTCCCAACTTACGAATAGAAGTAAATTCATTTTCATTAAACATATCATCATTTCCTCCTTCATCTAGGCGAAATTTTTCTAATAGTGGCTCCAACACAGCAGTAATACTATCTTTGTTATCATGATAAGTAGAAAATGTTGTTTCCCTTGTTTCTACCACAAAATTGGATCTTACTAATTTAATGCCCACCGTTTTAAATTCATATCCTCTTCCTTTGACTCTTTCATAAATGTCATTGGCCAATTCATTTACAAGATAGTCTAATATTACTTTCTTGTCTCTAGATGGTTTTAGCAAGGTTTTTTCAGTACTTAAAGAAACGTTGTCTTCTCTTGGTAATACAGGTTCATTGTCTTCACCATTAGCTACATGCCACATCCATAATCCATTCTTTTTACCAAATCTCTCAATTAGATTCTGTACATCACATTTCGCCAACTGTCCAATAGTTTTAATTCCCATTTCTTTTAAAATTTGATTAGTTTTTAAACCAATGCCTGAAATTTTATCTACTTCCAAAAACTCTAGAAATTGTAATAGGTTTTGAGAATAAACAATAGTTAGACCATCTGGTTTTTTATAATCCGATGCAATTTTTGCAGCAGATTTGGAAGATGCAACACCTATTGAACACACAAGTCCATTGCATTGCTCCTTGATCGAATTTTTGATTTTCAGAGCATAATCCTCAACTGTAAAAGGCGTTTGTATTTTGCAACTTGAAATAGATTTTTCTACTTTCTCATTATCTTCTTTAGACAATTGCGAACATTGTAACGTAGATTGTTGTTGCTGCTGTTGCTGCTGTTGCTGTTGCTGTTGTTGTTGTATAATTTTATTTGTACAATCAATATACGCTTCGTCGATGCTTGCTTTCTCTAAAACATCTGCATACTCTTCCAATAACATCATTACTTGGTGAGATATCTGACCATAGTATTGCTTGTCTACAGGCTTTAAAATAAGATGAGGACATAGATCTTTAGCTTTTATTAAAGACATGGCAGACCTAACACCATATTTTCTAGCTTCATATGAGCAAGATGCTACCGCACCTCTTGTAATATTGCCTTCTCTTTCAGGAGTCATTATAACAGCATGAGGTTTTCCTCTGAGAGAGGGATCTCTAATTTCTTCACAGGCTGGAAAAAATGCATTCATGTCAACATGCATTATCATCCTTCCAGTCCAAAGTAGTGTCGATTGGATCTGAGAATTGTACAATTTTTTCTCTTGCAAATTCAATGAACCAAGAATAGAATTTATGTGATGGGGCGTATCTACAACTATAACTGCAAAATCCAATCTTTTGTTTTCAGGTTCTACAGAAAAAAGTTCTTCCTCTTTTTGTTTGATTAATTTAATCCAATCAGATTCATTATTGTTTTTCTCAAAAGTATTTCCAGATAATTTAAGAAAAATAAAGTCAGAAGTTACTGCAGGATAATAGTATTTATACCCTGTATCCGACCACACAAAAGAAGATTTATACTTTCTAAGTATGTTATAAGTCAAGTCTTGGTGCCATGAAGAGTGATTAAAGTCAAAAACAACAGAATATCTATGATAAGTACATTGATTTAAGATATTTTCAATCCAGTCCCTTCCTCCATCTGTTAAAGATATTGTCTTTGGAGGTGATATTACAATACAAAGAATCTTTTCTTGTAGCGGTGTCAAAAATTCTAAAAATTCACCAATATCCTTTATTTTGCCCATGTATCTCTTCTCTACAATATTCTGAGGCATTTTTATAGTAAAACGAAAATCACCAGGAGTTTCTAGTGACCATTTCAGTATTGTATTAGAACTTGGTGGAATTGGACTATCATTTATATCGACATGGACAAAATTAAAAACTTTAGAATAATATGATAGATAATCTTTTGAATCCAATCCTATGGGATAGAAATCTTTAGTCCATAGCTGATTTCGCCATCCTGAACAGCCAATATAATATTTCAAGTTTCTTCACCTATATCCCTCATTATCATCTATTCAGTTAACCAGGTTTTCTTTAAACGTATCATATCATATCTATACCATCAGTACAGCAGCAAAATACGTCTATCGTATAGAATGATTATTATTTTATTTATGTTAACGATAATATACCTATAACAAATTTACTTTTAGATTGGGTATATTGCTTGGTCAATATATAAAATCGGAGTATTATTACGTAGTATGGATATACCAAAATTAATATCGGACTTTTTCAAATAATCTTAAAATTGCATCTATTATAGCAATAGCTTCAACAATTACACTTTTTATTTTGCCTTATTTTATACCCAACTCTAGAACAGTCCTAACAACATAGTTATCTATAACTATTATTATCCACAATGTCAATATAAAAATATCAGATGGGGTTAGTTTAATATAGTTTGCAACATTTAATACATTAAAGTATTTTGTTTATTTTAAAAATCCATCCGCCGAATTTTTACAATCATCTAATTAGGGAAAATGACGTAGAGTTAATAGAATTTGAATTACCATAACAAGTTTTTGTCAAATCAAAACTTCCGTGCCTTAATAAAATTCAGATAAATCGGAATTTTTACATTTTTTCTGATACAAAAAGATTATTAATATACCATGTACAATGATTAAAATATTTTTGAATGGCACTGTTAATTTGAGCCTTTTCCCAAATATTTTTAGTTCAACAAATATAATTAATCTGACTATCATCCAATAAATCATGTTGATTTGAACTTAAATTTAGATAAAAATGCTAAACAATTTGTATGAATATTCAATTATACGTTTGATACAAAAGAATTTTTTTGAATCGTCTTTTGGATATCAAGAGTTAAATAAACTTATACTTTTATTAAATACTCATTTTACTCATTCTATCGCCATCAACATAAATAATTAAAGTATTTTGAGTATGAGAATATTCATATAAATAAGTCCTATCTTTTTTCATATTTTTTATTCTTTTGGACAATCTAGGTCAGGTAATAAGCTTTGTATAAATTATCTTTGGTTATAAGAGATGATGAGTAACTCATGTATCAAATTAATAGTATGTGAAATACGATGCTTTACAATCTATACATTGCAAAAAAATTTGAAGAAATTGAATTTTAATGATCATAATAAAACAGTACATTTTTGATACATCCATCATAGATGTTAAAAAGAGAGATATTCATTCAACAACTGCTAATGCTAGAACAGATGATAATTTGACTGCTTCTAAAACCAACGCATATTATAACGATCAGTAGGTTTTTGGCCTATATCTGATAGAAAATTTTAAACATATTTGGAAAAAATAATATAGTCATATGAAGAGATGGGAAGACTGATCCGATAACCACTTCTGACGATAGTATAAAAAACCTTTCAGAAATAGTATATTATTCTCTAATGTTATCCAATCCTGCCAAGTTCCTTGATAATCAAATTAAAAGGTATGGTTCTATAATCAGAATAAGAAAGTGATATTTATATTATTTTATATATACATATTTTTAAATATGAATGAAAGTACTGAAGAACAAAAAAAAGATATTGATGAGGTTAAAAATGGGGAGGAATTAAAAAAGGAAATGTTAAAACCCACTACAAAGGTAAAATCAGAAACAGACAAAGAATTGCAAGATTTAGAAGTTGAAAACTCTGGTGGTGGAATGGGTGGAGGTGGTGGATAATCCTCATTTTTTTGTGTTTACTATAACCACCTAAACTTAATTAAAAACTTTCAATCGTCCTCGTGATGTTTGAAGGTAACTAAAGACTTTATCACCCATAATATAGTGACCACTCATCAAGTTTAGAATTAATTATCCTAATACCGTTTTCCTTAACATTTAATTATTTAGCATTAACCTAAAACAAAATAATCATTATAGATGTGGACTTGTGCTTTGTTGCATGATTCAGTAAATCGTTTTTTTTGTTGACGTTTTAGTATTATAAAGAGAAAGTAAATAGTCATAATTTCATTCGATTTCTTTGAAATATGGTATAATTTTAACTATTTTCGATTCATGCAACATAGCAGATAATCTTTAATAACCATTCCCGTAAATAGGAATAAAGAGTGATGGTATAAACCAATAGTTTTTCTTCCACCTTCCAATTTATGTGTTAAAAACCATCATCTTGCATTGATAAAGTTTTAGACTATTTTTTCAATTATATTTTTTTAAAGTAGTAAGTTATGAAGGTTATGAAAGAGGTAAAACAATAGGTCATACCAATTTGAAAGAATATATAAATAATAAATAAACTATAGTATAACGAAAAAGGGAAACATGGATGACATATACCAATTTGTATAAGTTCGCTAAATTAATATTTATAAAGTAATAATCATATCAAGATAAATACCTCTTAGTAGTAGAGACTTTTTTGTTGTAATCTTAGTATGATAACCTGGAAATATTTAGTGTACTTTTGCTAAATGGTATAGTATGATGTATTTGCATCCAAGAATACTATCATATATATACATTTTATCTAATTATCTTGAGAAGTGGTAATGCTTGATAAAATATACATAACTTTTTTCTTCTTAAATTTAACCTAATGTAAATATATAATGCTGGAAATAGTTTTATAAGAAAATGCTCGGAACCTTGTGGACTATTATCGTAGTCATAGTAGCTATAATCATCATTGTAGTTTTATTGCGATTCTTATTCAATATACTTTTCATCGCTCCTGTAGGAATAGAGTCACTAGGCGCTAATGTAATTGACACCCACGTGTTAACATTTTTGCAATCGCGTTAATAAATTTACCCTTAGTAACCGGATGAGGTATACTATCCAATATTTTTTTATAACATATTAACTTTTGAAGTTATTTATAATATCCAGCATTGAACTATAAATATAATTCATATTTTTTCCGGGATACTAAATGTAATAAACATAGTTGAAAATGTTAGCCCCCTTATTCTGGATATAGATAAATATTAATCCTTTTTTAGATACTCTTTAAATTTATTATCGTTGTTTTCGTTTAAAAATTTCCAAAAGATTACTATAACTATTCATTTATCGATATATCAATACCTGTATTTTTTAGTTTTAGTTGTAATTTTAACTAAAATTTCCTTTTAGTAATTATTATTTTATTTGCCTATCATCAAATTTCCATGGATGTATTCTTTTCCAAATATATTTATGAGTCATTTGAGATAGTACGAATCTAAATTATACTGACTAACATAATTCCATACTGTTCATATTAACCAGTAAGTCAAGTTTGTAGGACGTCAAAGCATTTCTACAAAAAAAATCTATCAATACGTGAGCACAATATAACTGGTAATTTCATTATGCTATACATACATTCTCATTAAGAGAAGGATCTAATAGAAAGACTTGACGAATTTATGTTAGACAGTATATATTCTTGGTTTTATTTTTATATATACTGGAAGTATCAAAGATTGATGAAAAAAATTGGACTCGTAATCAACTAAATATATGTCCAACAGAATTTGGATGTCACTAGTCAGTTTACGAAGTTATTAATGTTTAATTCATATGGATATCTATTAATTTTTTTCAAAATAAATTATACTCTTAGGTTTAAATGTATTAGGATAAAATAATTTAAGTATTGTTTGCTATCTAATGTTTACTTTAATTAAATTTTGTTATATATCAGAAGTAATAGATGATCTTTTGTGAGTATTCTAGTTGGCTTCAGATAACAATAAAAAAATTCTTCTTATCCTTAGACATGCCAAATCTAGTTGGAAAGATAGTGATTTACCTGATCATGATAGACCCCTTAACAAACGTGGAAAAAATCAAGGGTCAAAAATGGGAAAATCATTAAAAGAGTTGGATTTGGTACCAGACTTTCTTATAAGCTCTACTGCCAAAAGAGCATTAGATACATCTGAATTAGTAGCAGAATTCTCTGGATTTGGCGGAAAAATAAATTTGGACTCATCACTATATCATCAAGCCTCAGCAGAACAATGCATAAAAGTTCTTGCTGATATATCTGATAATTATAGCAAAGTACTAATCGTAGGGCACAATCCTTCCCTCGAAAATTTGATTGAAGGACTAACCAATAGGATAGAATTAATGAAAACATGTTCTCTTGCCAGAATAGATATACAGATAAAAAGTTGGAAGGATATTATAATTGGAAAAAATAAAAGTGAGCTAATTGGTATCTGGCATCCAAATGTAAAAAACGATTAATATATAATAATTAAAGATATTATATACCATCTAGCAAAAGTATGCTAAATAATTCCCGATTATCACCCAGGATTTACAACAAAAAAGTCTACTGCTAAGAGGTATTTATCTTGATATTATAAGTACATTATAATCATTTAATTTAGCGAACTTATACAAATTGGTGTAGATGTATCTCCAAAATCATTTAAACTTTTTTATAGAACATTTACAAATAAAGAACCTTAATGGCCTCCTATTGTATAGGAAATGTATGTATAGTGCATTTAAGAACGTTATTGTGTTGTGAAATAATTTGAAATTGTTGATTCTTTTTTCGTACCCATTTTAAAGCAGTCAGTTCTTTTTGAAAATCATAAATTAATCAATTGAAAGATATCTTATAGGATTATAATGCCTTTTGATAATAATGGATTGTTTTCTTTTTAAAAGAATCTTTTAAATTACAAAGCCAAAAAAACTTTTCTTTAGGGTATTGTATTTTAGTTTTATATTATGTAGCAAATGTAATATTACAAAATAAAGTAAATTTTCTACATAGTTTAGTAATTCATTGTAAGTATATTTATGATAATTGTATAGTATACCATTTAGCTTATGTGTTCAAACCTTATCGAAACTTTTTCTTTATATTTTAGAAATTCATAGTTTGTCTACTTATACTAAATGGTATAGCATTGAATAAAATAAAAATATTATAAGGATAAACATAGTTAATATATTTTATAATAGCATATCTTCCTTCACAACCTTTTTTACCTATATACCAATTTGTATAAGTACGCTAAATTTATTATCATTACAATGTATAATATATCAAAGAAAATACCCCTTACCTGTAAACTTTTCTGGTGTAATAATTAGTCTGATAATCTGGAATTATTTAGCATACTTTTGCTAAATGGTATACTATACTCACTAACATAATTTCACACTGTTCATATTTACCAAAAAGTCAAGTTTGTAGTGTATCAAAGCATTTCTACAAAAAAAATCTATTAATATGTGAACACAATATACTGGTAATATAATTATGCCATGTATAAAATCTCATTTAAGAGAAGAATCTAATATAATGACTTGACTAATTTATGTTAAGTAGTAGTATATCATATTCTCTGCATTTGAAACTAGATTATTTCCATTGAAGCAAAGAATATAATTAAATTTGTAATTGGAGTGGTTGGTTTATACTATTAACATTACAATTTGGAGTATTAAATTAATTTCCACAGTAAAAAAATGTGTTCTTTAATTATATAATGAATAAGTCTAGTGTCATAGATAATGCCGTCATATTTTTTCTAAATTGATTGTCACTGTGTATAGATAATCAATATTTTATAAAAAAAATAACGACACAAACTTAGACACTTTACTTATGATTTCTCAAAGTCTTCCCTATTATATAGTAACAACGATAATTCAAAAAAGAAGATGAATGAAATAAAAATATATATCCAGATTAACCTGTCACAATTTGATTGTAGGGAAAGTTTATTATTTTCGATTGTATTTATTATAATAATGGGAGATATCTTCAAACCGAAGGATATATCCAATAAGCATAGAAAAAAGATTTCCAATGAATCAATAAAAGATATAAATCCTGAAACTGATGATTCTTCAAAAGAAAAAGACTAAGATTTTTTTATATGCCTAAATTAGTATCACATATTTGATCCAAGCATAGATAAAAAACCAATAGTACTTTGGATAAACCAGCCTTTAAACCTATTATGTTTTAATTTAAAAATGGATTCCAAAAGATCTCAAATTTAATAATATATGTATATAATATTTCAACAATATTTTCTATATATAAAAAAATGATAAAAATTAAAAAGCACTAATTTACTTCAAACTCTTTAATTCTCTCTGGTACGCCTTGAGATTCATTTTCAAGGCGTTTTTGATATTCTTTTAATAACTCCATTTTTTCTTCTCTTGTAAGAAAATAGGTAAAAAACTGCTTTAATGGTTTACAAGATCGTATATATCGATAAATAACAATAGTCATCCTTTTTGCTCTTTTATTTCAATATTATCACATAGTATTTTTCAAGTTTTAAAAATTAGTGTTTGTAATAAGATATGAATTTATTTAATAATTAATTTTAAAATATATAACTTTTTTCCTATAAAATAAAAATTAAAACGTGTTGAGAATCATGATGAAACAAGAATGAAAAAAATAGATTCAATTTAATTCACAAACCATCTAAAATAAATATAAAATTTTTATTTAACGAGTAAATTTAATGAATGTCTATTCAAGTATAAAGAATATAATAATGAGTAAAACTAATGCAGAAATTGCAAGTATTCTACGAAAGATCTCCTTTCTTTTGGAAATGGAGACAAATAAAAATAATAAACATGATAATAGTTTAAATTTTAAAAATAGAGCTTACAATAAAGCAGCTGATCAAATTGAAAATTTATCAAAAAATATAGAAATACTCTATAGAACTGAAGGTATTGAGAGTTTATTAAAAATACCCGCAATTGGAAAAGCCATTGCATCAAAAATAGAAGAATATCTAAAAACTAATGAAATTCAATATTATAACCAATTGAAATCTGAATTGCCAATCAACATCGATGAATTTCTGGGACTGGAAGGCATTGGTCCAAAAACACTGAAACTAATTTACGATAAATTAAAGATAACAAATTTAGATGAACTTGAGAAAGCAGCAATAGAAGGTAAAATAAGAACTATTTCAGGATTTTCTCAAAAAAAAGAAGAGGCCATCCTAAAAAAAATCAATCTCTATAGAATAGGTAAAGATAAATTTCTTATAGGTGAAATTTATCCCCTAGTAAAACAAATTGAAAAACATTTATCAGATTTAGATAGTGTTAAAAAATCTATAGCCGTTGGTTCATTTCGACGCATGAAGGAAACAATAGAAGATATAGATTATCTAGCAGTATCAAATGAACCTCAAAAAGTTATTGAATCATTTGTTAATATGTATGAAGTCAAAGAAATTCTAGGAAAAGGAGCTTCCAAAGCATTTGTTAAATTAAACAATGGGATCGAATCTGATTTATTGGTAGTTCCTGAAGAAAGTTATGGTGCAGCATTACAATATTTTACCGGAAGTAAAGAACATGGGATAGCTTTAAGAAAGATAGCCCAATCAAAAGGGCTTCGGTTGAATGAATGGGGCCTTTTCACTTTAAACTCAAAAGAAAAGAAGGTAGCCGGTCTAACAGAAGAGGAAATATACAACAACCTAGGTCTAGAATGGATACCTCCTGAGATGAGAGAAAACAAAGGAGAAATAGAATTGGCAAAAATAGAAAAAGAAAATAGAGACAAATCAAAAGAGAGCAGATTATTACAATTGGTAGGCTATAGTGATTTAAGAGGGGACCTTCAAGTCCATACCAACAATACGGATGGCAAAATGACCATTGAAGAAATGGCATACTACGCGAAAGAAGATTTTGGACTGGACTATATTGCAATTACAGATCATACAAAAAGTTTAAAAATAACAAGAGGATTAGATGAAGAACAAATACTAAATCAGGCAAATAAAATTACTGAATTAAATGATAAAATAAAAAATGGCAATTTTTTTTCAGATATATACAATAAAGAAAAGTCAATAGATAATAACAATAACACTAATAGTCATCGACTATTAGATAATACAAACTTTCGTATACTATCATCAGCAGAAGTAAATATTCTTAAGGATGGATCATTAGATATTTCAAATAATGTATTAGATAAACTCGATATAGTTGGTGCAACAATTCATTCGGGTTTTTCTTTACCAATTGAAATACAGACAAAAAGACTTGTTAATGCAGCTCAAAATCCCAGTATAGACATAATATTCCATCCAACTGGAAGAATAATAAATAAACGAGACGGCTATCCTATTGACATTCCAAAATTAATAGAAACAGCAAAAGATACAAATACAATTTTAGAAATAGATGCACACTACGATAGACTAGATTTAAAAGATGAATATATAAAAATGGCAATTGAGAATAATGTTAAACTTGTAATTGATTCTGATGCTCATCATCCCATTCATTATGTGTTTTTGAAATTCGGTATAGGTCAAGCAAGAAGAGGATGGGCAACAAAAAATGACGTGCTCAATACACTTCCAGTACAAAATCTATTAGATAATTTAAAATAAATAAAAACAAACTAATGCTATTTAACAAATAGAATAAAAAAGGCGATGCATTTTATATATCACTTATTCCATATCAGATGTATTGATATTCTCAGTAGTTACTTCTTTTGATACTTCTTTTGTTTCTGTAAAGGGATTCTTTTTAACTATCACCTCTTGCTTAACGTAAGGAGTTTTTGTTATCTCTACTTCTTCTTTTTTTACTGGTATTGTTATATTCTCTGTAGAAGAAACAGGCTTTTGTGCCTCGGTCTGACCATCACTAAGAGGTCTTTTTTCGATAGTTATTTCTTCATGAGTTAATGGAACTTGTACTGTTTTAATTTCAGTTACTGGTTCTTTGGTTATTGTAATTTGGCCTACTTTAATATTTTTAGAGAGATCAAGTTTTTCTCCTGTTAAAGGTATTGTTGCATCCGCAGTTTCTTCCACTTGTATTCCACCTCCGCTGCCGCCGCCACTATCAATGGCAGTAGTAGAAGAATATTGATCTTCTATTGAGGGAGGAGATGAATCTCCAGCATATTTATTTATTTCCTCCTCAGAAATACGAAATCTAAGTATAGAACCGTCATAGCTTTCTGCGTGGTTTTGAGGAATGTATAATTTTTCTTTATTTATTATGCCTCTTTGAACCAGAACATAACCATTTGCTATTTCTTGTACCTCCCCTAAATCTTCGTCATTACTCCCCCTAGCTTCCTTTTTTATAACGTCATTCCAGTCAATATCTAAACCCATATTCATTATAAATAAAACAAAATATAAATACAGGAGCAACTAATACTACAAAATAGTAAAATTTATAAATTATTATTTAAAATATTAGTAAATATTAAATATATATCGCCCATAATTGATTCAAAATAATTAAGATAAAAAAGAAGGGGTGATAATAGATAAAAAAAGTATTCAAAGAATGGTCAAAGACATAAATTTATATCATAATTCAAATAATCTATATTTTTGCAGAAATTCTAAATCCATCATCATAGCCGGTTACAATACCTTTATCTTTGTCAGGTTCAAAAGATTTTCAAACACGGAAGGTCTATAATAGCAATAATTTGAATTATTAAAAGATTTTAATTTGGTAGAGTTAATTGTTGTAAATAATTGCCAGATGGTAACCATACAAAATACCCATAATGAAACAAATTCTTTCGATAAGTTTGATTGCAGCGATGATTGCGATTATTGTAACTGTGCAATACTAAATAGTAGATCTCTTGCATAATTGCTTGCAAACAGCTTTATGATCATTAGTTCCTCATCAACCTGTTCTTTAGTTGCTTTCCTATGATAGGTTATCCAAAAAACCTTGCTTTTCAAATCATTTACCGGCCTTAAAATAAAAGAATTTGATAATATTTACGATAAAGAAATAGCAAATAGATATGAAGAGTATGAGATTAAACGGTTATCCAAAAGAAAAGATAGAG
>JBDUES010000214.1:0-12950 GCA_040297625.1 Candidatus Nitrosocosmicus sp.
TTCGGTTAGACTGAAAAACATGATACAGGAAATGATGTTGAAAGCATCATTGTATAACAAGATGATATCTATTTAGACAAAATATGTTATAGGATTATAGAATTTTAATAATCATGCAACAAAGCAGAACAAAAATAAATAATACAATTTTAATTATTCTCTGATACTAGATTATTATGACACAACTCAATTAACAAAACAAGAAAAAGAAGAAATCAATACTCCAAAAAGAAATATGAATAGTTTCATTAAATCCTTAACAATTTATTCAATTGAATGCTTGATCCAATTATTATATTTAACAAAAAAAGATCCAAGTAAAATATGAATATTAAATGCAATATCAAAAAAAATCTACCTTTGAAAAAAGGGAATATAAATTACCTATTTTCCAAATCAACGATTATTTAGACGATTAAAATTCTAGAGTTTTGAAATCACATACGGCAAACAGACCATGTTAAAATACTATAATAAAATTGCAGAACAATAACAAAAAACAATTACAACAACTATAAGGATAATCAAATAATAGCCCGGCCCAGATTCGAACTGGGGTCAAAGGCTCCAAAGGCCTCTATGCTTGTCCGCTACATTCGGTATTTAGTAATACTACCGGGCTTTCCGGGCATTGTATTATAAAATTTACCTACAATATAATTTTACTCATTAGAGACTATGTAAGACACAAGTTTATCAACAGGATCTTCCATATCATGCAATATCTTGTTAGCTTTTTTCTTTAATAATCTACAATTTTCTTCATCATTCAAAAACAAATTTACAAGAGATGCAAGGCGAGATACAGTAAAAGATCTTTTTATTAATCCTATTTTTTTCAAGTAATCATCCACATAAAAATGAACAGGGGCTATAGAAATTGTAGGGATACCCAAAAGCGCAGATTCGGCAGTCATGGTACCTCCTGCACCAATAAAAACATCAATATTTTTCAATAGATCAAGACCATTAACTACGTCTGTTAGCACTATTGCCTTATTTTCAAAGCGCTTTGATATTTCTTTTATTTGATCAGAATATCTACAAAGAATAACAACATTATATTTATCATTAAAATGTTTGACTATAGAATCTACTAAAGCTAGTGGCTGAACAATTAATTTATGATTGGCTATGTATGAAGCTTTTGATTCTTCCAATCTTATTAATATAGATTTTTTTGATTGATCAATTTTTAATTTTTCGAGAATACCGGTATTGTTATTATAACTATTTTGATTATAATTAGCACTACTACTACTGTTATGCCGGAGTAACCAAGCAACAGGATCCAATCCATTATATCGGATAATATTTTTTGAAGAGATACCATATTTCGTCCATGCAGATAAAGGAATTATCGATGGTGAAAACAATTTAGATAAAAGAGGTATAGATAGCCTTGCAACTGCTTCTGCGTGAGGCGAATCATTGAAACCCAGGTGTTTAACACCTAATCCAAAAGAAACTCTGGAAGCTTCCGGAGATGAAAAACTAATTACCAGTTCTGGAGAAAAATTGTGAATTATTTTTGATAATTCCATAATTCTATTCGAACTTTCATAAAGCTTATTGTAGAGATCGGCCCCACCGTGATTACCTACAATCAAAAGATCCAACTCCTTTATTTTAGATAATTCATTAGCCTCCCTATAATTTCTAGAAGTGCACAAAACTTCATTGTTTTGTTTTCTTAAAATATCAATTGCAGGTTTAAAAAACATAATCTGTTTGGGAGTCAAAATATCAAACCAAATCTTCACATCAATTACAATATTTATACAACATTAAAAAATTTTTTCGATTCAGAAATATAAAACGAAATTGCAATAAAATTTAATAACGCCAAAACTAAATAAACAAAAGAAATCTTAGGATGATGGTGGGGTAAAGAATTTCAGAAAAAAATATTAAAATTAATAATATAAAAAATGTAAATATAATAAAAGAGAAAGAGAAAGAAAGAAAAGAAGAACCAGCAGCAGCAGCAGCAGGTATAAATAAAAATCAAGATAAAAATATTGTAATTTACGGATTAAGTACTGAAGGATATGAAATAGCAAAAAGAATATTACAAAATCAATCAAGGGTAGTAATAATTGATGAAAATTCAAGGTTAGGGATTTTGCTAACAAGTAAAATAGTAAAAGAATATCCCAATATAGCATTTTTAATGGAAGAGGAGTTATTATTAAATTTAGAGCCATTAGATAAATCCATAAGTAGTGCTCCGATCATTTTTTTTGCTCCCAGAATTAGAAAAACAAATTATGATGTAAAGAATGATATAATTCCAAAATTTAAGGAAATAATATCTAATTTAAAAAAAAATACCTCAATAGTATTTAATATACCTCTAGGAATAGGCGGAAATACTGAAATAGTATCATTAATAGAACATTTATCCGGGTTTATCGTAGGAACAGAAATTTATTATTATTACAATCCTATAAATAAAATCAAAACAAATGAAATAATTGTAGGATCATACCAGCAAATAAATGATCCTTATTTTAATAGTACAATAAATTCAATCTACAAGTCGGATAAACAAGAATTAAAGATAGTAAGCATTCCATCATCAGAATTATTATATACAATAAATATTGTAAATAGATATTCGAATCTAACGTCAATTAATGAAATCACAAAGCTCATTAGGCTAAAAGAGATCAGAACTGAAATATTTCAGAACAACATAGAAGCAATCTACTTTGATGACATAGTAAACGGTTTATTTGATTTAAGGATTCTAAGTTTGTCATTAACAAATTCATCGGCATTGGGATACATCATCAATGGTACTATAAGATCAATAGAAGGTTTTGTAAAAAGTCTCGTTGAAGAAATAAGAAGCCAATTAAAAGAGAGAGAAATAAAAGCTAGTAGAACGAAAGTTACCATATTTTGGACTATTGATAATAATGAAATAAGAGGAGATAAAACTATCATGCGCGAATCGTTAAGATTAAAACTGATGGACTATTTTGCAGAAGTAGAAATACAAGATATAGAAAACTTTTTACCAAATATGGTAACAAATATAATAATTGCATGCTCAAATGAAGATTATAAAAAAATAACATCAAGAATAGATAAAAATCATCATCATAGTTCTAAGATAGTAGTGGTTTCAGCCAACACATTCTTTAACACCAAAGAAATATAATCTAATAAAAACTAATATTATATAACAAGAATTGAATATTGTAAATATATAATAGGATCAAGAATTCCAATTATCTTTTTTAATATTATATTCTTCTCTAGAGTATTTCACTATTGCAGGGTGTCCCATAACGACCACATTTGGAGGAACATCCTTGGTAACTACAGAAGCCATAGCAATAACACTGTTCTTGCCTATTTTTACTCCAGGTTTAAAAACAGAACGTCCTCCAATAATTACACCGTCTTCAATAATTACACCAATCATTTTTTTACTCATAGGATATGGATCATTTGTAAAGGTTGTACCAGGACCGATGAAAACATCGTTTCCAATTTCAGTAAGAGGAGGAATATACACCGAACCTTCAATTCTACAATTATTTCCAATTTTAACACCATAATCAACATGAGTAAGAGAACCAATCATAACATTATTACCTATAGACGTATTTTCACCTACGTATGCGAAATGCCATATTTTGACATTTTCTCCTATTTTTGCTTTAGGTGAAACAAAATTAATTACATGATTGATAGGATTTTCCAATAATGGTTATCACTAGAATTACCAATATAAAAACCATTTTACAGTAACTTGATACATAATATTACCATGTTAAATATTTACAACGTAAACACTAATACAAAATAAGGCATTTTTAATAAAACTTTAGATATTATTTATTTTATTTTCTTAATAATTCACAAATTTTATCATTCTACACGCACATATATAAAAACACAAACACAGTACACCTAACAAATTTATTGGAATTTTCTCAACTACAAAATGTCACATCCAACCAAGAAAAGTCATCATTATTTTATTTTTTCTCTAAAACAGATATAAAAATAAATATCAAAGATTATTTGTTATCAGATTCATCATTGTGGTTAATGATAATTTATGATATTGATATTGATATTCAGTTATCATTATTTTCAAAGTGTTACTTTGAGTTCAAATAAGTCAAATTTAGATTCTTTATTAAAATGATCTTTCATGAACGTTAATGAAATAACCAACAATAATATCAAATCAAATCAAATCAAAAAGCGTATTAATAGGTAAGATATATTGGCGCTCCAGTATTACTAGAAATAAGTGCAGCTTCTGCGATTTTTGTTACCGCAGTGGCATCTTCAGGGGTTACTAAAAATTTCGTTATTTTACCCGATAAAGATTGAAGAAAATTTTCCAATTCAAGGGTTAAAGGTTCTTGAAAGTGTCTTCTTGGAATAAGCGTTTTATTTTCATCATCTATTTTTATTTCTTGAGTTATAAAATCTCCAGTAATAATACCTTCTGAACACACTGCACTGAATCTTCTAACTTTTTTTGGAGTAATCCAGTTAGAAGCAATAATTGCGACTTTTTGATTTTGAAATCCTAACATTATAGTAGCAAAATCTTCCGAAGAATGAAACTTTTTTCCAGAGCGAGCAAAAACAACAGTAGGCTTGGAATTAAAAATAAACAATGCAGTATCGATATCGTGTACAGAAGTATCATAGATTATTCCTACATCTTTTATATGCAAAGGCATCCTATTTTCACGATGAAATTCCATCATTAACAATTCTCCATAAGTATTTTCTTCAATAATGTGTTTAAGATCTTGAATTGCAGGATTGAACCTTTCTATATAACCGGATGTTAATATTATTTTATATTGTTTTGACAATTTGGTTAATTCTTCACATTCAACTGATGAAAAAGATAATGGTTTTTCAACAAAAACATTTATTTTGTGTTTTATAATTTCTTGTGCAATTGGAAAATGAGTTTTAGTAGGTGTACAAACCAAACAGGCATCAAGATCGTGTTCCTTTCCAAGCAAGTCTTCTAAATTAGAGTAACAATTTATTTTATATTTTTTTGAAATATCTCGAATTCTATTTTCATCAGAATCGCATACTGCACATAAAACACCTAAATCGTTTAATACACGAACATGATTTTTTCCCCAGCCTCCAGTTCCAATTACTGCAAGTTTTAGATTATATTCATTCATTTACAATTCACTAATGATAAAGAGAAATAACACATATCAAATATAGTTACCATACAGCAGTTAGCCATTCTGTGAATTGACTAATTTCAGATACAACCAATTTTTGATAATAATCAGAGATCTGTTTTGTAATGTTACCAACCAAACCATTACCAATAATATGGTTATCAACACCTATAATAGATGTTATTTCTGCAGCTGTTCCCGTTACAAATATTTCATCTGCAGTATATAACTCAGATCGTGTAATAGAACGTTCGTAAACTTCATAACCAAGATTATGAGCAATTATAATAGCCACCTCTCTAGTAATTCCTTCAAGTACAGAATCTGAAAGAGATGGAGTATATATTTTATTTTTTCGTATAACAAAGATATTTTCCCCGGGCGCTTCACTAACATTACCATTATAATCTAACAAAATAGATTCATCATATCCATTTCGCTTACATTCTTGAGTAGCCAATACAGAATTCAGATAATTACCACCGGCCTTTGCCATTGGTGGAGTAGAATTTCCATTAATTCGTCTCCAGGATGATACACAAGTTCGTATGCCACTTTCAGGAAAATAACGGCTAAAAGGAAATGCAATTATAGCAAGGTGAGTTGGAGAATCTTGGGTAATATTTAGATCAATTCCATGGAGTCCAACAAAAAGTAAAGGTCTAATATAACAAGATTGTTTAATATTATTTTTTCTTAACAATTCGATAACATAATTGCATATTGCATCTACAGAATATTTTGAATTAATAGAATATATCTCTGCAGATTGAATTAATCTTTGTATATGTTCTCTAAGTTTAAAAATATATAGATTATCCCCACTTGAATAACCCCTTATGCCTTCAAAAACAGAGGTTCCATAGTGCAATGCATGAGTTGTAATAGGCACATTGACAGATTCCCACGATTTGAATTCGCCATCAAACCAAATAAAATCAGCATTTTTATTTTTCATAGATTTGCAAGTTTTTTACTAACATAAAAGTGTTAAATCATAATATTTTTTTATATGAAACCGTCTTTTGGAAATTTCATTCCAAGTATACGTATAGTTTTATCTCTAGAAGTTGAAAAATGTTCAATAACACTCCAATTATTTCTAATTACCTCACCCACTTTTGGTGAAACAAAATTACTCCATTCCAAATCTATACTATTAGAATGAGACAATTTTTTGTCTGATAAAGCAGACTTGTATAAAAGATTTTTCACATTAGTAGAAGAAATGATCTGTCTATTAGCTTGTACAGGTTTGAAACCAAAAAGTTTCAATAGTAATCTTTCGACTCTATCACCAGTATAAGTAATAAAAGTAGATTCTGAAACGCTAAAAATAATATTTTTTCTTAATTTTTGAAAAGGTAGAGAAATAAAAGGAGGAAAATATTTTACATATGGAGAGATAAAGGCATAGTCGCCCATAACATGAATGTTTTTATCATAATCAAATGATTCAAGAATCATTTGTTTTCGAATTTCAAAAGAAAAAGGAAAGCTCCTGGTGGTAACTTCCTCTTTATTTTTTAGAAATCGTACTGGGAAAATATAAACATTATAATCTTTTAATAAACCACGTATTATTTTTTCGTGTGAAAGTGTTAATGGATTTAGATGAGCTAAAAATATTGCTGCTGTATTTTTTTTATTTATACTTTTTTCCATAATACAAAAGAGTAAATATTAAAAACTTTTTGGATTTTTTTTAGCTATGTCTTTTAACCTGTATGTCTATTGTTGAAACATTTCTTGTTCTGCCATCTTCTGCTTGAACTGTTTCTGATCCAATAATGATATCACCGATTGAGTAACCTGCATTTTCCATTCTTTTTAATATTATTTGAGATACATCCACAGCTCGTCCAATGCTTAAACCCCTTGCTTTAATAGTAACAGAAGGTTGATTTGCTAATTGAATTAGTGTTGAAGTCACATATGCCATGAGGGGTTTCTTTCCGATATATATCGAGTCTCTTGTAGGATTATTTTCCTTATTTTGTTGATTAGGTTGTGATTGTACTTCTGACATCAATACAATTAATTCAATAGGATAATTTAAATCTAAGATTTTTAAAGAATTTTGTTGTTTTTTTTCTTTTTGCTAATAATAAATATAAATTAAGAAAGGTCATTGATATTTTTTTCAACGATTAGTTTCAGGTCATTTATTTTATTTCTCAGTGAATCCAGTCTTGAATTAATTTTTTTTTGGAATTCATCCACTTTTTGATTTAAAAGTAAAATCATTGCCAATTGTTCTTTTTTATTTGGAGAACCTTTGGTAATCCGATAATTAATAGAGTTTTCTGGAGTAATATCTTTAATCAATGTATAAATTTCATCTGGAGTTATTCCATATTTTAAAAAATCAGTGTCGATTAAAACTTGAGAAATATCATCAGTATTTAATAAATTAAGTGGAATATTACCTTTTTTTACAGCACAATTAACAAGTCCACCTACTAATTTATGAGAATATCTAAACGAAATTTTTTTCCTCTTAATTAGTTGCTCAGCTATATCAAGAGAAATTGCATAACTTTCGGATGATATTTTATACATTCTTTTTTTATCAATATTAAAGGTTTTAATTATTCCATCGGTTATCAATAAAGAATCTTCAAGTGTTAATGATATTTTCCACAAAGAAGGTTTGATCTCCTGTAAATCTCTACTGTATCCTGACGGAAGTCCTTTTATAATTGAGGAAATAGACTGCAAAAGTCCGCTAGCTAAACCAGTTTTTCCACGGATTATTTCCAATGGATCAGGATTTTTTTTTTGAGGCATAACAGAAGATGAAGAGCTAAACCTATCATCTAAAGATATGAATCCAAATTCAGAAGTAGACCAAATTATAAAATCTTCAGCTATTTTACAGATATTTAACATGCAAATCAGAGAATTTGATGCAAATTCAAATAATGAATCACGCGAACTTGTTGCATCTATGCTATTATATATTAAACCCGAGAACCCCAACATAGAAGAAACTCTTTCCCGGTCAATATCCATACTGCTACCCCCAATAGCACAGGCACCTAATGGAGAACAATTAATCCTATCATACAAATCAAAAAATCTATCAAAATCACGTGTCAATGAATAAGCATAAGATAACAGATAATGAGAAAAAACACCCAATTGTGCATGTTGTAAATGAGTATACATTGGCATAATAGAATCAACATTTTCCTCAGCTCGTTTAACTAAAGAGGTAATCAAAATGAGCAAATTTTGACAAATATTATTTATATCATCTCGTACTTTCATTCGTATATCTAAAACGACCTGATCGTTTCTAGATCGAGCAGTATGCATTTTTCCCCCCGAGTCTATATCAGTCATTTTAATAATCGCAGACTCTACTAACTCATGTATATCTTCAGAATCCGAATTCCCAAATTCTTTTAATAAACTATTATCATTCAATAAACTATCCGTACTCTTTAATATTTTTTTTAATTCTTTTTTTGACAATACACCGACTTCATATAGCATTATAACATGAGCTTGACTACCCAAAATATCATAATAAAGTAGGTTATGGTCATCATCTATAGAAGATAAGAAAGAAAGTGCAGAATTATCCAAACTTCCATGTGGTCTTGATCTATACACAAAAAATTTTTACCAGACTGGCTATATTAATAATTTATAATATAAAATAATTAATAAATAGTAAGATAACAGTATACAGTTATGTCTCAAGATTTGCAACTCACAAGACGTCAGATATTTGAAGAACTCACAAAAATAGTAGATCCAGAAATCGGAGTATCAATTATGGAATTAGAATTAATAGATAAAGTAGATATAGATCAAGGAAAAGTGGATGTAGATTTACACCTTACCAGCCCATTTTGTCCAGCAGTTTTTGGGTTCAAAATAGCCCAAGATGTAAAAGACAACATACACAAAGTTGAAGGCATACAAGAAGTAAAAGTGAATGTAAGCAATCATTTCATGGCAGAAGCAATAAACAAGCAAGTTAATGAAAGTAAACCCCCCAATTCCACATCATCGCCATCAACAACAACAGATACACCATCAACAACAACAGATACACCATCAACATCTTCTAGTCCAGATTCATAGTAAGAGAGAAGTAATCAATTCTATTAAATTAAACACGACACAAGAACCGAGCCCAAAAAATAATTAATTAATAGTTTAAAATCGATCTACAAATTATTCGCTATAAAATTAAAAGAAAATTAAAAGAACGATAAAAAATCGTAATTATTCTTTATTTTTTGCTCTCAAATTCGCAACCTTTTTATCATTTTTTGAGAATCCCAGCATATGACCTTTAAGGAGCTGTATACCTAATGCTGGATCAACGCCCTTGGGACATACAACACTACACGATCCTGCAAAATGACATCCCCAAATCCCATGCCTTTCATCAAGTATATTAAATCTAGATGATTTATCATTATCCCTATTATCTGCAACATATCTATAAGCTTGGGACAAAGCTTGAGGTCCAGGAAAACTAGGATCCGTTGCCGCCGTAGGACAAGCAGAATAACAAAGACCACATTTTATACAATATGAAAATTGGAGATAATCATCAACTTCTTTTGGACTTTGCTCAAATTCAACAAGATCATCTCTATCTTTAATATCAAGCGAAACTTTATCATTATGAACAAAAGGTTCTATTTTTTTATGATGGTCAAAGAATTGAGAAAAATCAGTAACCAAATCCCTTATTCTAGGAAAATTAGATAAAGGTTCACAAACTATAACATCTTTATTTAATTCAGATATTTTAGTATAGCAAGCTAAACTAGGTCTACCATTTATTTTCATACCGCATGATCCGCAAGATGCCATTCTGCAAGAATAGCGAATCCCTACACTACTATCAGAATAACTTTTTACATGCAATAAGGCATCTAAAACAGTGGTCCAACGGTTAACAGGTACTTCAAATTCATCATAATATGAAGATTCATTTTTGTTATAATTAGTTCGATATATTTTTAAAATAACCTTTTTATTTTCTTCTACACTCATATACGTACACCTAGATAAATTTTATTCAATATAGATAAAACCCATTAATTTATGCAAATAACTTTTATCTACCATATCATAATCCACTCGCAATAACAATTGTTCTTGTACCATAGGCTATAATACCAATCATTGATATTAACACCAATATAGTTATTGTGGATTCCCACTTAGGAGATTGCTTAAGTTCTATCAAAATAACCCTCAATCCATTGAAACCGTGAATAGATATCAAAACTAAAATGGATTCTAAAAGCAGAGCATAAAATATATTATGATAATTAGATATTACATTTTGATATAATAAGCTTTGACCAAATGGCATAATAAGCCTAAATAAAATATGAACAGCCACAGCAAATAAAGACACAATTCCGGTCAAATAATGAATTTTCATTATTTGACTTTCGCGTAATCTTAATAACGCCATATTAAAATTCACCCCTATAACAACTTTTTAAATTAATAACATATATGTACATATTTATACCATCATCTCTCTCTCGCTCTTCCTTTAACATTATCCACTTTCGCCAAATAGAACCATTCCACCATATAACATTGCAATACATGCTAGTAGTATAGCAACCCAGATACCTGATTTTTGTTTGTAATTTAAAGATGCAGCATGATATGGATAGTCCGGTCTTCCAGGTTTTCCCAAACCTTTGCCTGATTCTGTAAAAATAAGGCGTATTCCATTAACAGTATGAAAAGTACTTGCGCCTATAACAAACAGTAGAAAAAGGTGACCACCAAGTGTTTGAGTTAATTGTAACATACTATTCCACGCGTTAATACCATTTGTGAGAGAACTAGTTTCATATATATGACCAATAAAATAAATTAGTAGTCCTAAACCAGTTAAACGTTGGAGCCAATAAGATACTCTTTCCCAACCATATCGGGTAGGATTAAGCCAGCCTCGTATACCTTCGCGTCCAGAATCGGACATTGCAAGATCTTTATTATTGGAAGCAATACCCATCTAATATCTTCTCTCCGCAGGTGCATAACGAGTAAAGGTAACTGGATGCCATTTCATTTTGGGTTCACCATCATCATGATAATATGCAAGTGTATGTTTTAAAAAGTTATTATCATCGCGCTCTTTATAATCTATTCTGGAGTGGGCCCCTCTAGATTCTCGTCTATTTATAGCACCTAATAATACAACTTCAGCGACCCTTAACATAGAGTCAATTTCCATCACATTAAGGAAATTAGTGTTGTATTCTTTTGCTTGATCGTCAACGTGTTTCCAAGACAAAGATTTCAGTTGACGTATTTTTTTTAATCCCTCAATAAGACTAGATTCAGTTCTATAAACATATGCTTTTTCATCCATTGTATCAGTAAGTTCTTTTCTTATTTCGTATGGATTTGCATCACCTCGCCCCCTAAATATTCCATCAAATATTCGTTTTTCCTCTAAGGAAATTTGTTGATTATCAATATTAATGGAATTATTCTTATATTTAATTGAATAATTTGCAGCTAATTCACCAGTAATGGTACCCCAAACTAAACATTCTGAAGTTGAATTTGCACCAAGCCTATTAGCTCCATGTAAACTATTACAAGCCGCTTCTCCTGCCGTCCAAAGACCATTTAATTCTGTAGCACCATCTAAATTTGAATGAATTCCACCCATCATGTAATGACAAACAGGTCTAACTTCAATAGGTTCATTTATCACATCGACACCAGAAAACTTTATACCGATTTCTCTAATTCCTGCTAATTTCTCTTTAATCTTTTCCCCTCCAAGATGCGTCAAATCTAATTTAAGACAATCAGCGCCTGAAGCGTGTTTAAACCCCATACCGGCTTGAATTTCAGTAATCATAGCACGAGAAACTACATCTCTGGAAGCCAGCTCCAATTTTCCAGGAGCATAATTTTTCATAAAGCGTTCTCCTTTAGAATTAATAAGATATCCACCTTCTCCTCTTGCGCCCTCAGTAATCAAAATTCCCGATGGTAAAATACCGGTAGGATGAAATTGAACAAATTCCATATCTTTTAAAGCTAATCCAGATCTGTAAGCCATATCCAATCCATCAGGAGTGGAAGAATATGCATAGGTAGAAAAGCTAAAAATTCTTCCAGCGCCGCCTGTACAGATTATCCCAGAAGGAGCAACCACATTAACGAAATGACCATTTTTAATTTCTATACAGGTAAAACCTTGAAAAGTATCACCATTACGAATTATCGAAGTACAAAACCATTCATTAAAGAATATAATATTGTCATATTTAAGACAGGTATCATACAAAGTTTGCATTTCATAAAATCCAACTTTATCTTGAGCATAAGTTGCTCTAGGATATGAATAACCGCCGAATTTTCTTTGATCAATTCTACCATTTTCTTTTCTTGACCATGGCATTCCCCAGCGGTCCAATTGAATTATTTCATATGGAATCTTTTTTACCAGCCGTTCTGCAACATCTTGATCTGCCAGAAAGTCACTTCCTTTAATAGTATCATAAACATGGGATTCCAAATTATCACCCTCGTTTTCATAAAGAACAGCAGCGGTACCTCCTTCTGCAGATACCGAATGAGAACGCATCACTTGGACTTTTGAAATGACTGCGATTTTCAGGTTTTTATTTTTTGATGCAGCAGATATAGCAGCACGCAATCCAGCAAGTCCAGAACCAACAATAATAATATCATATGAAAGAGTCTCGGTCAAATATTTTTATCTCGTTTAAATATCTA